>BQIU01000036.1 GCA_021603905.1 Nitrospirales bacterium | reverse complement strand
GAGCAAGCAGGAGAAGCGGAAGCCAGTGACATTCATATCGAACCGTATGCGGCTTTTGTTCGTGTCCGATTTCGTTTAGATGGTGTGTTGCGTACAGTGATGCATCTTCCGAAAAATGTCCATCGGGCCATAACTGCCCGGATCAAAATCATGTCTAACCTGAATATTGCGGAACGGCGACTCCCGCAAGATGGCCGAATGAAAGTGACGTGGTCTGGCGACCGAGACTATGATGTCCGTGTCTCGATTCTTCCTTGTTTTTACGGGGAAAAGGCTGTTTTGAGGATTCTTGATCAATCAAATCTCAATCTGGATCTGACGCAATTGGGGTTTGATACAGAGAGTCTTGCGAGAGTGATGTCGGCATTGGAAGATCCGCATGGGATGATTTTAGTCACTGGGCCAACGGGAAGTGGCAAAACGACCACATTATATTCCGCCCTTCAGTTTCTTAACTCACCCAGCGTGAACATTGTCACGGTAGAAGATCCTGTTGAATATCAATTGGCAGGCATTAATCAACTTCAAACCAAGGAAGAAATTGGACTGACATTTGCTGCTGGACTTCGTTCCTTCCTTCGGCAAGATCCCGATGTCATGATGGTCGGAGAAATTCGTGACCAAGAAACCGCAAATATTGCGGTGCAGGCTGCGTTAACTGGTCACCGCGTTCTCTCCACATTGCATACGACTGATGCTCCACAGGCCGTGACACGATTAGTAGACATGGGGATTGAACCCTTCCTTGTCTCGTCCGCGCTTTCTCTGGTTATCGCTCAGCGACTTATTCGGAAAATCTGTGAATCCTGTAAAGAACCGGATTCGGTGTCTAGTCATCAATTAACGTTATTAGGGTTTAGCAAAGAAGAGGCAGACTGTGTAGTGCCGATGCGGGGGCGAGGGTGTCTTCATTGTCATGGTACCGGGTTCAAGGGAAGAGTGGCGATTCTTGAAGTCCTCTCCCTCTCTGAAGAATTGCATGACCGAATTCTTCTGCGTGCTCCGGCTCATGAGCTGAAAGCTTGTGTCCGGCGTTCGGGGTTTACATCATTGCGGGCAAGTGGCTTACAAAAAATACAACTCGGAATAACCACGGTGGATGAAGTATTGGTTGCCACTGTTGCGGATAACGTACAATAAGTGTTGAGAGTATTCTATGCGAACCCTTCAAGGTCTCTGTCAAATGGTGGTCGATCGTACAGGCTCGGATCTCCATCTTGCTGTGGGAAGTCTTCCGCGTATTCGTGTCGATGGGCAATTGCAATCTCTTGAAGGCCCGCCACTGACCAATCAAGAAGTTCAGCTCTACCTGAAGGAACTGTTAACGGATGAACAGCAGGCGCAACTCACTCAACATAAAGAAGTTGATTGTTCGCTCACGGTGGAACCGCATGGGCGGTTTCGGTGTCACCTGTATACACAACGTGGCTCGACCGCTATAGCGTTAAGAGTGATTCCCCACCGCGCCCCTTCCTTTGAAGAGTTGGATCTTCCTCCTGTGTTATCGGACTTAATGAACAGACCACAGGGGTTACTCCTCGTTGCCGGACCTACGGGAAGTGGAAAAAGTACGACACTGTCGGCCATGATTGATGGTGTGAATCGAGTCCGGTCTGCGCATATCGTAACACTTGAAGATCCTGTCGAATTTCTGTACGTCCAGAAAAAATCGCTCATTACGCAACGAGAAATCGGCACGGATGTAACGGATTTTCATACCGCGTTAAAAGGAGTATTGCGTCAGGATCCTGATGTCGTGTGTCTTGGCGAGTTACGCGATCTTGACACTATTCATGCGGCGTTGACGGTCGCAGAGACAGGCCACTTGACTCTTGCGACCGTTCATACCAATTCGGCTATTCAAACTCTGAATCGACTGATTTCTGCCCATCCTCCTCATCAACAAGATGAAGTACGTGCGCAGCTTTCCATGGTGTTAGAAGGCGTCATTTCGCAACGTTTGATTCCCAGTGCCACTGGTCGGGGGCGTGTGCTGGCTATTGAAGTCTTAGTGCCCACGCCTGCGATCCGGAATTTAATTCGAGAAGATAAAATTCATCAAATATACTCTATGATGCAAACAGGGCAGGCCAAGCATGGGATGCAAACCATGAATCAAGCGCTAGCGGATCTTTGTCGACGTCGAATGATTACCATCCAGGCTGCGTTGGCTTCGACTCCTCAGCCTGAAGAGCTGTCGCGTTTACTCGATCGATCTAGTGGAGAGCGAATGATGTCCGGTCGCCTGACTCAACTTCGATCTCACTGAACCAATGGTTGTGTTCGCACGTCATTTATTCGTTAACGGGGTGCGTTCGTCATAGGAATATGATATGGCCGTTTTTACGTACACAGGAAAAAGCCCAGGCGGTCAGATGGTCCGAGGGGAGATTATTGCGGAAAGTGCCAAAGCGGCAGTTTCCGTGATACGACAACGCCAAGTATTGATTACGCATATGCATCAGAAATCTACTGGTTTCATGAATTGGAATCAATGGATACAAGACCTTGGAACGACCAGAGTTAAAGCTCAAGATCTCTTATCATTTACGCAACAATTCGCCACAATGCTTAAAGCGGGAATTCCACTTCTTGAATGTCTTGCGATGCTGTCTCGACATTCTGAAAGTCCGTCACTTCGGCGCATTTTAAGTGGTGTTCATCAAGATATTGAGCGAGGAGTGGGGTTAGCCGAGTCCCTCCGAAAGTACCCGCGAGTCTTTAATGATTTCTATGTCAATATGATTGAAGTGGGCGAAACCACGGGCATGATGGATTCGTTATTGCTTCGCTTGGTGGCATATATGGAACGGCAGGCAACGCTCAAAGGGCGGATTCTCTCTGCATTAGCATACCCTGTGACATTACTCGGAGTTGCATGTCTGGTTCTCCTGTTTATGCTCATGTGGGTGGTGCCGTTATTTGATCAGATGTTTATCGAATTTGGTGATACGCTGCCTTGGCTGACTCAGGTTGTGTTAGATTTGAGCATTTGGATTCAAGAACATGTCCTCCTGTTAGGAGGGTTGTGTGTTGTGCTCGTACTTGCAGGATTACGACTATACCATACGTCGAAGGGAAGAAGGACCGTTGATGCTTTTCTTCTTACAGCACCTCTTGTGAGTCGGTTGTTCCAGAAGTCGAGTGTCGTCCAATTTACCCGCACGCTGGGAATGTTATTGAATAGTGGGGTTCCCATCCTTGAAGGATTGATGATTGCAGGAAAAGTCTCAGGCAACCGGATTGTTGAAGAAGCGATTCAGCATGTGCGTCTAAGAATTCGTGAAGGTGAAACAATTGCTCAGCCTCTTGCGCAAAGCGCGATTTTTCCGCCCTTAGTCACGCATATGATTCGTGTTGGTGAGTCTACGGGCGCGTTAGATTCGATGCTCGAGCAGATTGCTGATTTGTATGAGCGGGAAATGGATCGAACTGTCACCATGTTAACCTCGTTGTTGGAGCCGATGGTTATTCTCCTGATTGGCTTGGGAATTGGTGTCATGGTTGTGGCGATGTATCTCCCGTTGTTTTCTATGGGCTCCTTAATTTAGATGCGAATATTTCGAATACACCATCCCAAAGAGTATGACATTGGGGCCTAACGTTTACGAAGTTCAGGTCAGGGCTCCAGCCAAGATTAATCTGATCCTCAAGGTTCTTGGGCGTCTGCCCAATGGCTACCATGAAATATGGTCAATCATGCAGACGGTTGACCTTTTCGATCACGTGTCTCTCCGTACCGTGCCCTCTATTCAAGGTATTCAGCTGGAGTGTCAGCCGAGTCGCGTTCCTCAGGGAGTCGACAATATTGTGTATCGCGCAGCAGCGCTTGTCTTGAAAAAGGCAGGGATTGATGACGGCGTTGCAATTCATTTAGAAAAACATATTCCAATGGGGGCAGGATTAGGTGGGGGGAGTAGTGATGCTGCCGCCACCATTTTTGGTCTTGTGCAACTGTTTCAATTACAATGGTCTTGGTCTGAGATGGCGGTTCTCGGAGCAGAATTGGGGAGTGATGTCCCATTTTTTTTCTACGGGCCACAAGCTCTCATCCGTGGTTGGGGACAAGAAGTGGTTCCTGTTGCGATATCAGGGTTTCGATGGATTGTGTTGGTGAACCCAGGATTCCCGATCGAGACTGGGTGGGCGTATCAGCAAATAGCGCAGTCTCGACCGCAGGTGTCTCAGCTCTCTGCTGACTTAACCTCACTTGATCATAGAGAAGCTTTCGACTTTCAAGATATTCTTCCGCACATTGAAAATGACTTTGAGCCTGCTCTCTTTCCCAAGAATCCTCGACTGGGTGAGATCAAAGAAGAGTTGCGTTCCCTTGGGGCTGAAGTTGCTCTATTGTCTGGCAGTGGATCGACGGTATTTGGGATGTTTTCTGAAGAGCAAGCAGCTGTGAAAGCCCGGGATAAGATGACCAATGCTCCTGAATTACAAGTATTTTGTGTGCCGACACGTTCTACGAGGCTTGCGCTCGTTCAGAATTAAGTCATAATAGACCTGTATTTTGATTTCGTGTACGTTCAACAGCCTTGAAATATTCTCAGTTGACAATCTGATAAAAATCGAATTAACGTACAACGCTTTGCCATCTTTCCGCAAAGGAAGGGTGTGCCGTTGTGTGTTTGCGTCGTGACAGTAAGGGGTGTTTGATGCCTAAAGACCTAAAATTATTCACCGGAAATTCAAACGTGGCCCTGGCCAAGGAGATTTCCGCGTATGTTGGCCAAGAGTTAAGCGCAGCGATGGTGTCCACGTTCAGTGATGGGGAAATCCATGTCAGGATTGAGGAAAATGTACGTGGAGCTGACATCTTTCTCATTCAATCCTGCTGTGCTCCAGTCAATACATCAATTATGGAATTGCTAATTATGCTGGATGCCGTGAAGCGTTCTTCTGCATCCAGAATTACGGCGGTAATTCCCTATTATGGCTATGGACGACAAGATCGAAAAGATCAACCACGAGTGCCCATCAGCGCGAAGTTGATGGCCGATCTCCTGACCGTTGCCGGGGCTCAACGGATTTTGACGATGGATCTTCATGCGGGCCCCATTCAAGGGTTTTTCAATATTCCGGTCGATCATCTCTATGCAACTCCAGTGTTATTGGAGCATTTTACAAAAGAGGGCTATGAAGACGTCGTGGTCGTATCCCCAGATGCTGGCGGCGTAGAGCGGGCTCGAGCCTTTGCTAAGCGAATAGATGCCGCGTTAGCGATTATTGATAAACGGCGCGAGATGGCCAATAAGGCAGAGGTGATGAATATCATCGGAGAAGTCAAGGGAAAGCGTGTACTGTTGCTGGATGATATGATTGATACGGCTGGAACCATTGTTCAGACAGCCCAAGCTTGTATTGATAATGGAGCCGTGAGTGCCATTGCTGGGTGTACGCATGCGGTCTTATCCGGTCCTGCTCTTGATCGGTTGCAGAACTCGTGTTTGAGTGAAATTGTGGTGACGAATACGATTCCACTCGATGGCAGAGATCAGCAATGTTCCAAGCTTCGTGCATTATCAGTGGCACCGTTACTAGGGGAAGCGATATTGAGGATTCATCGTGAAGAGTCCGTTACATCCTTGTTCGTGTAAATGATAATTCACACAATATTCTTTGTTAAAGACTGACTCGTATGAAGTAAATTTCGTAGTAAAAAGTGACCATTGAGAAACGTTGATTGCCAATAGCTCGAGCAAAGTGAGGAACTTTCGATGAAATTTGAAATTAATGTACAGAGGCGAGAGAAGGCTGGCAAAGGGCCGGCCCGTGAATTGCGACGTTTAGGGAGAATCCCGGCGGTATTGTATGGAAGTGGTCAATCTCTGTTGTTGTCAATGGAACCCAAAGTGGCGAGAGATGTCATTCTCTCTCAAGTTGGTCACACCGGTCTCCTCACTGTCCAGGTGACGGGAGATGGGAAGCAAGAGCAACGAGTGGCGGTCTTACAAGACTATCAACTTGATCCAATCATTGGAACGATTCTACATGTTGATCTCTTTGAAGTTTCGATGGATAAACCGCTTCGTGTCAAAGTGCCTGTGACGATCATGGGAGAGACGCCGATTGGCGTGAAGGAGGGCGGAGTGCTCCAAAATGTACTTCGTGAGTTTCATATTGAGTGTCTTCCGGCTCAAATCCCCGACCATATAGAAGTTGATACTTCAAACTTGAACATTGGTGAGGGCTTTCACGTAAAAGACGTCGTTGTTCCTGAGGGAGTAAAGGTTCTAGATGACGAAGAGTTGATGGTGACACATGTCGTTGCCAAGATTTCTGAAGCAAAACTTGAAGCTCTGTTATCTCGTGAGGTTGAAGAGGGAGGCCAAGCCGAGCCCAAGGCCGAGGGGGTTGATAAAGATAAAGCGGAAGCCGCCGCACCTACCGGGGATGCGAAAGGGGAAAGTAAGGCGAAGGAGGCCAAGAAGTAGCTCTTGTTGTGTATCATTGGCCTTGGTAATCCTGGAACACAGTATTCAGCGACCCGTCACAATGTTGGACGAATGGTTGTTGAACGTTTCGGCGAAAAACAGCATATTCCTTTCAGGCAAGAGACTCAGGCCCTTCAGGGAGTCGGAGCAATCGACTCGCATGATATCAAGCTTGTTCTTCCTCAAACCTGGATGAATCAGACTGGCGTAGTCATAGAGGATCTTTTTCTTCGTGACGAAGTCTTGAGCCGCGATTTAGTCGTTGTGCATGATGACTTAGACTTGAGTTTTGGGACATTGCGGATCAAGACGAGAGGAGGTGCGGGTGGGCATAATGGCATCCGTTCCATTTTATCCTATTCAAAGTCAGATCAGTTTTCTCGCTTAAAAGTTGGTATTGGACATCCCCCTTCTGATACTAATGTGGCTGATTATGTGCTCTCACCGTTTTCTTCCTCTGAAGTTGCCTCTTTGGAAGCGGTTCTCTCGAGAGCGGTTGATGCGCTTGAGGTCCTGGTCCTGAACGGGCCTGAAGCTGCGATGAATCAATTTAATATTCAGCAGAAGCCAGAGGCAGAAGCATAAGCTTGGTCTTCAGTGATATTTTGGAGTCAATGATAGGAAAAGTTGAAACTGAATCTACAAAATATCATGCTTCTTGAACTATCATATCTTGGTTGAGAAGAAAGACTTTTGACTTGTTGGGTCTATCAACATATGATTGTTTGACTCTCTCTTTTCACCTGTGATATTTTTCATCCCTTGTCCTCCTGAATAGACCTAACTATCTAAGCGATCCTGTTGAGGGTAATCTATGAAAGTCTATGAATCGGTATGTATTGTGTCTCCGTCGCAAACTGACGAAGAGATAGCGAAGTTGACGGAAAAAATTACAGAGACCGTGGTGCGATCTGGTGCCTCGGTGCTGAATATTAGTAATGAAGGTAAAAAGAAGCTCGCCTACGATATTCAGCATGAGCGACGAGGAACTTACCTCATTATTCAATTTGAGGGAAAAGGAAATGCGGTGAGTGAGCTGGAGCGTTTCCATCGTATGGAAGATGGGGTTATGAAATTTCTGACTGTTGAAATTCAACCTGACCAGGTCAAAACATCAGCCGATGCAACGGAAACGACAGAAAATGAAGAAACTGTAAAAGTTGGAGTAGGGTCGGCAGATGACCGGGTTCAATAAGGTCATTCTCATTGGGAATCTGACGAGAAACCCAGAACTTCGGTACACTCCAAGTGGTACTCCTGTTGTGAATTTTCCTCTCGCGGTGAATCGACGCTATAAGCAGGCTGATGAACCCAAGGAAGAGGTATGCTATGTGGATATTGTGGTGTTTGGTCGGCAAGCCGAACATTGTGGGCAATATTTGAGCAAAGGGGACGGAGCGATTGTAGATGGTCGACTCCAGCAACGTCGTTGGGAAACTGAAGATGGGCAAAAGCGCAGCAAGCATGAAGTTGTGGCGCAAAATGTGACGTTTATGCCAAAGCGCAGCCCCCAGCAAGGTAGTGGAGAAGCTGATATGGTTGAAGAACCCTCGTATGATGCAGACTATTATTCCTCCTGAGGGTAGATAGGAGAAGTATTTGTGGAACGTGGACGATTGTTTCAACGACGTCGACTCTGTCGATTTTGTCATGATAGTACTCCCCTCGATTACAAAGACGTGGGGTTACTGAGAAATTTTTTGACTGAGCGAGGGCGGATCATTCCGCGGCGAACATCTGGAAATTGCTTGCGGCATCAGCGACGTTTAACTGTTGCAATCAAGCGTGCTCGACAAATTGCTTTACTCTCGTTTGCAGAAGAACGATAGATATCATCCTAGACCTGTCTATCGAGCTACACAGTATTGATTCGGGTATAAGGCAAAGAGTGAGATCGAGATGGTGAAGAAAAAAGTATCTATTGCGCCGACCTCGTTAAAATTTCTGGTTCAGGATATTCCTCATGAGGGGTTTCATTTAAGCTACGATGTGAGTCAGGATGACTTAGAGCTCACCCGGGATGACGGACGAATTTCAGGTACTCTTCATTTAGATTGTGATGTACATCATAGTCCTGAAGGGGTCTGTGTTAAGGGTACATTATCCGGAACCGTTATTCGTGAATGTGTCCGATGCCTGGGAGACTATCAAGAACTGGTGGTCATTCCTTGTCTAGGCCTTTTTCAAGGGGACCAGACAAAAGTCGAGTCGACAACCGTTGTGCTTGATGATGAGTGGTCCGATGTCGGATTTGAACAGATTGAGGAAATATATCCCTGCCAAGACGAACGAGTTGAACTGGATATCATGTTGCGTGAGCAGTGTATTCTCAGTACACCTATTCAGAGACTTTGTCGATCTGATTGTCGTGGATTGTGTCAGCATTGTGGAACGAACTTCAACCAGTCGTCTTGTGCCTGTGCTGACACCATGAATTTTTCCCCAATGGTAGCTGCCTTACAACAATTAAAGAAGAAATTATAAATTTTCCTTAAATAGAGTAGAATGTTGTCGAACAATACAATGGGCTCAGTCTCTAGACCAGGAAGGTGAATTTGCCATGGCAAATCCAAAACACAAAATATCACGTGCCCGTCGAGATAAAAGGCGAGGGCAGATCAAACTTTCCCCTCCCAATCTCTCCCTTTGTCCTCAATGTCATGAACCAAAGCTTCCACATACCACTTGCCTGAATTGCGGTACGTATAAGGGTATGGCCATTATTGCCGTTGAAGAGGGATAATGAGTCTCTCTTTCCATATCGTGTGACTCACTAAAACTCAGTTAGATTATGAAAATTGCACTTGATGCGATGGGGGGTGATTTCGGATTACCTCCACTCGTCGATGGAGCCATGCAAGCCGCCAAAGAGCTTGGCGATGAAATCATTCTAGTTGGGGATCAAGAGAAAATTCGAGCCCACCTCGATACCATCAAAGGGAAAAAAACTTCTCTCGACATTTGCCATGCATCTCAAACCGTGGGGATGCAAGAGTTGCCGGCTTCAATTGCGAGAAAGAAGCGTGACTCCTCCATTTGGGTTGCGACAAATCTTGTGAAAACGGGAGACGTTGAAGCTGTCGTCAGTGCCGGAAATACTGGGGCCACGATGGTCTCGGCGTTTTTTCTTCTTGGGTCGATTCAAGGGGTCGAACGTCCTGCTATTGCGGCCAGCCTGCCAACCCGGCAAGGGAATGCGGTGATGTTGGATGTTGGCGCGACGGTTGATTGTACCGCGAAACAGCTTTATCAGTTTGGCATTATGGGGAATGAATATGGCAAGCATATCTTGGAGATCGCTAAGCCTCGAGTGGGAATTTTAAGTATTGGTGAAGAAGATACCAAAGGAAATGAAGTCACGAAAGAAGCCTTTCGGTTATTGAAGAATAGTCCTATTAATTTCATTGGCAATATCGAAGGTCGTGATGTGTACAGTGGTAATGCCGATGTGATTGTGTGTGATGGCTTCTTAGGAAACGTCGCTTTGAAAATCTCTGAAGGTCTTGCTGATGCCATCAAGAAAATGTTGATGAAAGAGATCGCACAATCTCGCCTCGGGCGCTTATCCTATCTTTTTATTGCCGGTCCGTTGCTGCGTCTTCGTCGTCGGACTGACTATGCTGAATTTGGCGGGGCCCCGCTGCTCGGAGTGAATGGCATCAGTATGATTTGTCATGGTCGTTCTTCAGCAAAAGCGATCAAGAATGCCATTTGTCGAGCCCATAAGCTCGCAGATGGCGGATTTGTTGAACAGCTTCGCGCCGATATTGCTGAGGGACTCAAGGTGGCCGTTCCCGAACACTCGCCAGTTGTTCAGCCATGAACAGTCGAATTCTTGGAACGGGCTCGTATGTGCCTGATCGTATTCTGACGAATGCTGACCTCGAGAAAATGGTGGAAACGTCAGATTCCTGGATCGTCGAACGAACGGGAATTCGAGAGCGTCGATTAGTGGGACCAGGGGAAGCCTGTTCGGATTTAGCCACGAAAGCCGCGGAAAAAGCATTAGCCCAGGCCGGTCTCCAGGCATCACAGCTTGATCTGATCATCGTTGGAACGTGTACCGGAGATTCTCCTCTCCCATCTACGGCTTGTCTCGTTCAACAGCGCATTGGTGCGACACGAGCCGCGGCATTTGATCTCAATGCGGCCTGTTGTGGATTTGTGTATGCCCTGGCATTAGCAAACTCATATGTCAAAACAGGACTGCGTTATGTTCTGGTCATCGGTGCAGAAGTCATGTCGTCGATTACAGACTGGACCGATCGCAATACCTGCGTATTGTTCGGCGATGGTGCTGGAGCGGTGGTTGTTGGAAAGTCAGAGGGAGAAGATGGCATCCTCTCTATTCATCTTCATGGTGATGGAGACCATGCGGAACTCATCCAAGTTCCTGGTGGAGGATCACGTATTCCGGCCTCAGAGGACACCCTGAATGCGAAACTTCAATTTGTCAAAATGAAGGGGAACGAAACCTTTAAGGTGGCGGTCAAGACCATGGAGGATTCCGTCAATGAAGTCTTGACTTTCAATCACGTGTCTACTGATGATGTGGATGTTTTTGTTCCACATCAAGCCAATATTCGTATTTTAAAGGCGGTGGCACAACGACTGAAGTTTCCGTTGGAAAAAACGGTTGTCAATCTTGATCGATTCGGGAACACGTCAGCTGCGTCAATTCCGTTGGCTCTTGACGAAGCGGTATTGGCAGGTCGGGTTCGCCAGGGGAACCTGGTGCTATTGGCGGCATTTGGTGCGGGGCTCACGTGGGCATCCGGACTTATTCGATGGTAGGAAGATAAAGGCAGCTCGAACGTCTCATGGGTATCATGAGCGGCCTCTCATAGCATGAGCCTGTGACAACAAGGAGATCATGATGGGTGTTGTTGATGTCGAGATGACGATGAAAGTGGGGGTGTTATGAGCGAAACTATCAAACCCCTTGAAGGGGAATGGGCGTTAATTTTAGGCTCTTCGAGTGGATTTGGAGAGTCTGTTGCCTTGGAATTGGCTTCGTTAGGGTTAAATATTTTCGGCGTACACTTAGATCGGAAAACCACCCTTCCGAATGTGGATCGAATTGTTAAAGATATTCAAGCCTTAGGACGGACAGCCGTATTTTTTAATGCCAATGCTGCTGATTCTGAAAAACGAGGTGAAATTCTTTCTGCCATACGAGCGAAGTCCGAAGAAGCCGGTTCTCCCCTTGTGATACGCGTCCTCTTACATTCATTGGCTTTTGGAACATTAAAGCCATTTATTGCGCAATCTCAAGCAGAAGCGGTTTCAAAGTCACAAGTTGATATGACGTTAGATGTGATGGCTAATAGTTTAGTCTATTGGACCCAAGCGTTAGTTGAGCAGCAATTAATGGGGCGTGGTGGTCGAATTTTTTCAATGACAAGTGCAGGAGGGGCTCGTGTCTGGCGAACCTACGGTGCTGTTTCTGCGGCTAAATCTGCGTTAGAATCTCACACTCGTCAATTGGCTCTTGAACTGGCTCCTCTAGGGATTACCGCGAATGCTATTATGGCCGGGGTCACGGATACGCCAGCCTTGCGAAAAATCCCAGGATCTGCAGAAATGATTGATCTTGCGAAACGTAAGAATCCTTCCGGACGACTCACGTTGCCTAAGGATGTTGCAGATGCCATTGGTCTTTTGAGTCAGCCCAAAAGCCAATGGATAACAGGAAACGTCATCTGCGTCGATGGAGGAGAGTTTATTGTTGATTAGTTTCCTGTACCTATAAAATTAGCAACCCAATGTTACTATGGAGTCTGTCTTATTGTGTTGTTCAACCCAACGTTAACGCTGGTATTGCCGTAAATAACCGTGACAGGAAACTAGCGCTTGTACCACGAAAATTAGTAAACCAGTGAAACAATATGGCAGTTCACTATGTGACCCTGACTCGGACAACAATGTCACTGTCTAAATTAACCAAAACGGGCCACTAGGGCCCGTACTAAAAATGTTAGGAAACCAGCCATACGCTGTGAGTTGTCTTTTTGTTAGGTCAACTCAGTGTTGCAACCGAGCGGAATGAATTAACCAAAACGGGCCACTAGGATTCTCTGTTAAGTAAATCAACCGTCGTTTATGACATTATAAATCTATGACAAATTCAATTGGGCTCCTTTTTCCGGGGCAAGGTTCTCAGAGTGTTGGCATGGGGCGTTCTTTGTATGAGGCTAATCCCCATGTTCGTGAGTTGTACCAGGAGGCGAGCGAGGTTCTGGGTTACGATATAGCCGCGTTGTGTTTTAAGGGACCTTCAGAAAAACTGAATCTCACTGAATATACTCAGCCAGCCTTGCTTGTCACGAGTCTTGCGGCGCGGTCTTTATTTGACCAGCTTCAATGTCAACCTTCAGCGGTAGCAGGACATAGCCTTGGTGAGTATTCGGCCATTGTGGCAGCGGGAGGGCTTTCTTTTTCTCAGGCCGTCAAACTGGTTCAAAAGCGAGGACAATACATGTCTGAAGCCGTGGCTCCAGGTACAGGGTTGGTGGCGGCGGTGCTTGGGTTATCTGAAGAAGAAGTTACACGAGCTTGCGAAGATGCGAAGTCTGAGGGAGTCGTGGCACCAGCCAACTTTAATTGTCCTGGTCAAATTGTCATTGCTGGAGAAAAGGTGGCCGTGGAAAAAACGATTTCGCTGTTAAAAGAACGGGGAGCTCGTCGGGTCATGCCACTTCCCGTGAGTGTTCCAGTCCATACGCCGCTTATGCAAGTGGCGGCAGATCGTTTACAGGCGGATGTTGCGACCATGGATTGGTCTGACCTCAACGTCCCGCTGGTGAATAATGCTGAAGCAACGGCATTGATAAAGATTGAAGATGTTCGTACTTCGTTAATTCGGCAACTTCCGTCGCCGGTTCAATGGTCGCAATCAATCCAGAGTATGGCAAAGATGGGGGTTGATACCTTTATTGAGGTTGGTCCCGGAAAAGTCTTGTCAGGGCTTGTGAAACGCATTCTCCCCAATGCGACGATCTGGAATGTTGCTGATACGAAATCTTTTCAATCCGTTCGATCGTCTCTGGCTTCATGATGACGTACTTAAGAACGGTAAGTCGGGAGAAACCATTATGACGTTAGAAGGAAAAGTTGCGGTGGTCACTGGCGCGGCTCAAGGTATTGGTCAAACAATTGCCACCTGTCTTGCCCGAGACGGCGCAGATGTTGCGGTGATGGACCTTGATGTTGAGCGATGTAAGGATACGGTCGCGGCTATTGAAGGGGCGGGCCGTAAGGCCATGTCGTTACAAGTCAACGTTGCTGAGTGGGACTCCGTGAAGGCCAGCATGGACCAGGTTCTAAAAGAATGGGGACATATTGACATTTTAGTCAACAATGCAGGAATTACGAGAGATGGGTTACTGATGCGGATGAAAGAGGAAGATTGGAATCTGGTTCTTCAGGTGAATTTGACCGGAACGTTTCACTGTACGAAAGCCTGCCTGTCTTCTATGAGCAAACAGCGCTCCGGGCGTATCATTAATATTGCATCAATTGTGGGTACGATCGGGAATGTAGGACAAGCCAATTATGCGGCGTCCAAGGCGGCCGTCATTGGGTTTACGAAGACCGTGGCACGGGAATATGCGAGCCGAACGGTGACGGTCAATGCTGTGGCGCCAGGGTTTATCGATACGGCCATGACGCAAGGTCTTTCTCAAGACGTCAAAGAGGCGCTTTTAAAGCAAATACCCCTGCAACGGCTGGGGCAGCCCACTGATGTTGCTGAAGCCGTGTGTTTTCTTGCGTCTGAGGCCGCGGGGTATATGACGGGGCAAGTCCTGCATGTCAATGGTGGCATGCACATGGCATGAATGACGCTAAACTGGTATAACGAAGTTTCTGGAGATCAATGATACTCAGGTTACAATCTGACATTTAGGAGGATGGGCTATGGAAGTGCAAGATCGCATTAAGAAAATTATTGCTGAACAATTAGGTGTTGAAGAAGATGAAGTGGTCCATGATGCAAAGTTTGTTGATGACCTCGGTGCCGATTCGTTAGATACGGTTGAACTCGTCATGGCTTTAGAGGAAGAATTTGATGTAGAAATTCCAGATGAAGATGCCGAGAAAATTCAGACCGTTGGTGGGGCTATCGATTTCATTAAAGAAAAAGTGTAATGAATTTCACAGGGGAAAGCCATTGTGTTATCCGGAGGGCCTCTGTGTTCGTCGAGTGGTCGTTATCTTTTACTCTCATGTTCCAGTCGAACATCTTTCTTGTTGATTCGGATGAGCAAAGAGGTGTTGTTAAACTATGACCAATTACCAAAAACGTCGAGTTGTGGTCACCGGCATAGGGTTGGTGACGCCGTTGGGAGTTGGGGTAACACAAACCTGGAAGGCTTTATGTGCCGGACAATCCGGCATCGGCCCTATCACCCGTTTTGACGCGACTAACTACCCTTCTCGGATTGCTGGAGAAGTGAAAAACTTTAATCCAGCCGACTTTATCGAGAAAAAAGAAATTAAGAAGATGGATACATTCATCCAGTATGCCGTCGCCGCGAGCCAGGAAGCCGTCGATGATGCCAAACTTGAGATTACGAAAGAAAACGAAGATCGGGTAGGCGTATATATCGGGTCAGGAATAGGAGGACTGCCGGCGATTGAGCAGTATCATAAAGTGTTGCTCGAGCGCGGACCAGATCGTGTCACGCCATTTTTTATTCCCATGGTGATTATTAATTTGGCGTCTGGTCAGGTCGCCATTCGTTTTGGTGCCAAGGGCCCGAACTCATGTGCGGTCACAGCCTGTGCTTCAGGAAATAATTGCATCGGTGACGGATTTCGTCTGATTCAACATGGTGAGGCGGATACGATGATTGTCGGAGGGGCCGAAAGTACGATCTGTTCTACTGCGCTGGCTGGCTTTGCTTCGGCTAAGGCCTTGTCGCGGCGGAACGATGATCCTGAACATGCCAGCCGTCCATTTGATAAGGATCGTGATGGCTTTGTGATTGGTGAAGGTGCTGGAGTGCTGGTCTTGGAGGAATTAGAACAGGCTCGATCTCGAGGTGCAAAAATTTATGCCGAGGTCGCAGGGTATGCGATGAACAGTGATGCCTTCCATATTACCGCACCGCCTGAAGATGGCAGCGGAGCCACAAAATGTTTAGAGCGTGCTATCCAGGATTCAGGGGTGTCAAAAAATGATATTGGGTATATTAATGCTCACGGAACCTCGACGTTTGCCGATACCGTAGAAACCAGGGTTCTTAAGCAAGTTTTTGGAGAGCGGGCGTATACCATTCCAGTCAGTTCGACAAAGTCTATGACAGGCCATCTGTTGGGGGCCGCTGGTGGGATAGAATCCATTTTCACCACACTGGCGTTGCGAGAAGGTCGGTTGCCGCCTACGATGAATATTGAAACTCCCGACCCTGATTGCGATTTAGATTATATCTCCGGTAAGGCACGAGATGTGAAAATTTCTGCTGCTGTTTCTAACGCGTTCGGGTTTGGAGGCGTTAATGCCTGCTTGATATTCAAAGGCTTTGATGATGATAGCGAATCCAAATAAATTCAAGTTTAAGAGGAAGGTAGACTAGGCGGCGATTGCTGTATACCTCCCACAGCGATTGAAGTGCTTCCCAATGGTAAGACCTGTTTGCCTCTGGAGGTCTACTGGGAGGTAGCCTTGGCGACGATCGTTATGTACCTGACAGAGAGCCGAATAGGCATTGAACGTGGAGCCCGTTTTCCCCTTGAGGTGTTGATTAGAGGTAGCCAAGACAGCGTTATACTGTGCCTCAAACATCGGAAGGTTATACCCGCTTGGATGTCCTGACTATGATTGACGTTGTACATCACGTATTGGGTCTCAACATTGTACACGTTGGCGCGTTATCGTTTCGGTATAACTGAAACGGCTATAAGAGCCAGTTGCAATGGGCAGATTTTATCTATGGATAACGATGTTTCTGCTTTTTGTGTAAGGCCAACCCTCATTCCCCCAATGTGGTACAATTCGATAACATCGTGTGATAAAATTTGAGGCAGATCCTAGGGGTCTGCCAGTTATGAATAATGGGACTCTCGTGCTGTCAGACGTCCAAACCAAACTTGGATATGTGTTTCGCAAACCAGAGTTATTGGAGACGGCTCTGACCCACAAGTCTTTTTCTCAGAGCAGCCAGCAAAAGGCTGGAAAAGACAATGAGCGGTTAGAGTTTTTAGGGGACGCCGTTTTAGCCTTGGTGGTGAGTGAATACCTTGTTACAATTTTTCCGCATGCAGACGAAGGTGAGCTTTCTAAGACGAAAGCCTTCTTAGTCAGCCGTTCATCCTTGGCAAAAGTTGCGACACGCTTGCAATTGGGGAATTGGTTGCGGCTTGGAAAAGGGGAAGAAGCCACCGATGGACGCCAGAAAAGTTCGCTGCTCGCGAATGCCTTGGAAGCGGTCATTGCGGCGGTGTATATTGATGGTGGAAGTGAAGAGGCTCAAACGTTTATCCTTCGAGTCTTGAGCCCTGAATTTGACCAGCTCAAGACGATCACTTCTGGAGGATTCAGGGGGGATTACAAAAGCCACCTTCAAGAGCTTTCGCATAAGAAGTTTGATATGAATCCTAACTACCGCCTTGTTCAGGAATCAGGCCCTGATCACCAGAAGGTTTTTGAAATGGAAGTGTCGATTAACGATAGAGTTCGTGGTCGAGGAATCGGTAAAACGAAAAAAGAAGCGGAACAAATTGCGGCTCGTGAAGCTTTGGAAAACGGGCTAGCAGAAGACGCGATATATTAAGCCATTCATTTTCACGTCATCAGGGGAGGAGCTAGGTCTATGGAGAGAGTAAGTCGGACAAGTTTGATAGAAAAGACTATCGTGTTTGTCAGTGTGATCCTGTTCTCATGGTGTGCCGTAGGATGGGCAGATTCCCCAAAGGTTGTGCTGACTGGTGAGGAGGAGTCCACATCCTCAAAGGCGCCGCGTGCCGTGCTCAAAACCAAGTTTGGCGAAATGGAAATCGTGTTTTTTCCTGAATTGGCACCGAAACATGTGGAAAGTTTCGTGAAATTGGCAAAATCTGGTTTTTTTAATGGCACAATTTTTCATCGTGTGATCCCAGGGTTTATGATACAGGGCGGAGATCCCAACACCAAAGATCCAAGTAAGGTACGGTCATATGGCACTGGTGGCCCCGGGTATACATTGCCAGCGGAATTCAGCAAGGTTGCCCATGAGAAGGGTATCTTATCCGCTGCCAGAACGGCCGACCCGAATAGTGCCGGTTCTCAATTTTTTATTATGGCTGACAAAGCCACGCATCTCGACGGACAATACACCATTTTTGGAGAAGTTGTGAAAGGGCGTGATATCATTGACAAGATTGTTAGCCAGCCTCGAGATCCGAGAGATAATCCGCTTGAGCGAATTGAGATGACGGTAGAAGTTGTGGAATAAACCGATGTATCTCGTCGAATATACATTTCCTCTTCTTCTTGTTTTTACGAGCGATGAAATACGAGTTCACTTAATGAAATTTGGTGAAAAGGTTGGTTACGTTTCTTGAGCAATCTGGGGCGAGTCTTCGAGCGGAGTCCCACTTGGGATGATAATTCGGCCACCGGCTCCAGATTGACGGGCCAGTTGGTCAGCGACATCGGGGTGACGAAGCTTGATATATCCGATGAGTCCATTGAGAAAGCGATTTGATCGAAGGCCCTCTCCTGAAAAATCCTGGATGAATTGACTGGCACGATCTAACACCTGTGTGACCATCTGAGTCTCAAGCGGTTGACGATCATCTAAGGTTTTATATTCCTTCTTGAGTTCTTCTCCAAACGCCGGTGGTGCTGCCCCAGGTATATGAATCGGGCTGAACGATTGACGAAGATGTTTGAGTCCATCGATCACTTCACCATCTTGGGCTTCCGGTCGAGATTGAAAAAACCGATACGTGATAGCCTCTAAGACATAGAACACTTCGGCTGCACGTTCCCCTCCCAAATCCATCAATTCACGGTAAAAGGTTCGCCGATCCTGCTCGAAGTGAACCCCGACGCGTTTTTGCTGGTATTCCAGATTCGTATCAAGGTACACACAATCTGTTGGACAGGATATTTTGTTCATGCGATACGTTCCGCAGCATTGGCTGCAAATAAACCCGCTCAAGGCCGGGCAGGGGCGTTTGCCTTTTCGCTGTTCGCAATATTGGCATTTACTCATTGGGTTGATCCTTCTTTGTCCACCCAAGACCATAATCTGATAAGTCGCGAGGTTTCCGTTTTTTTCCTGAATTTGACGGTTGTTCTAATCCATTAATTTCTGCCCCGTTTGCATACAGATAGGGCACGAGAATTAAGTGTTTCTCACGATCAACGCCGATGCCGGCTGGAGAGACCAAAAATTCAGCAATCACTTGTTTCTTTAAATCGGCAAGAACCCTCCAGACTTTCCCTGCCGACATGTCAGAGATGTACATGCTGCCATATCGGTCAAAGGCGATACCGTCCAAATTATGAAAACGACGTGAAAAAAACGAGTTGGAGAGTAATTCTTTGATTTCACCGGATTCACTCACCTCAAAGACTTTCCCTCCCTCCCAACTCACGCCGGTTAAACGTCCGGTATGTGGATGAATAGCTAAGCCGCGCGGCCCGGAAAGGGCTTCGTCTTGAACGACCAAGGACACCGCAAATTCTTGTGCAGGATCAATTCGGTAAATGGCATCGGTAGCAGTGTCCGACACGAAGAGCTGTCCGGATTTATTGGCGGTCAGCCCTGTAAGTGTTGAGCAGTGGAATCGGGTCATTGACACGGAGGAGACGGATTCTCCTGTAGTTCGCATGAAACCTCGAATCGTATCAATATCAGCAACATAGAGGATATCGCCGACAATCACCATTCCCGTAGGAGAATTAAGCACCGTTCCATCTTTTCCGCCCTGGATAAAGTGGGTATGCGTGAGTTTTCCCGTGTCATCGAGTTGAGAGATAAAGCCTTTGTTATCGCGGTTGCCAGGCTCACCATTGGCATTGGCCACCAGATAGCCTTTCTCAGAATTGGCAATAATGCTTTGAGGGGCGGAAAGGTCGTTGATAATGGCTTGAGCGCTGGCCGACGTTGGAACGAAAACGGTACAAATCCAAACGATCAAGTAAAGGGCTTTTTTCGATAATGAAACATAACTATTCATCGGTACAACCCTTGTCTGTGAAAGGTGAAGAGGGAAACGCAGAAACGCGGAGATTTGAGCAAGGAGAGATTGAGAGTCAGAAGCTTCACAAGGTATGGTAAGTGACTATTTCCAGGGCTGTCAAGAAATCTAGCGAATCCAAATATGGTCCTACACGTTATCTTGGCTACGACCGTTTACTAATCCTGCAAACATCGAATTGGCAATCTTTACTGAAGGCGCCCACCTTCCGACGTGTGGATTACAGGTAGCCATGCCAGTGTGAATACATATGTCAACCAGTAGAGGTTATCCCCGCTTGTTTAAACTGCATACGCTTGGCTAGTTAATGAACGCGGGGATAGTCAGGATTCGATAACCGGAAATTCAGTCGATTCGGTATAACTGAATCGGCTGTAGACATTGTCATCTATAGCCGATTCAAATAACTTCCGATGTTTGAGGCATAGCTTTAGGCTGTCTAGGCGACCTATATTCAACACTCCAGGGGCAAACAGGTCTCACCATTGGCAACCCCCTTCAACCTTGCGAGAGATGCGCAACAACCGTCGCCTAGGTTTCCTTATCCTACACTCAACTAGAAATTAATTAGATTCGCTATAGATTGACGAAGTTTTTTCAAGCTTGATATCGTGACCCTCTGATATATCAACGTCAGCGATCAAGAGGAGGGGATGTGGCAGCACAGATTATCGACGGAAAAGCCTTAGCGCAGCAGTTGCGAATAGACATTGCGAAAGACGTGTCTGAGTTTAATGAGCGGACGGGGATTCGGCCGGGGTTGGCGGCAGTGCTAGTGGGTGGTGACCCGGCTTCGGCGATTTATGTCCGAAATAAAAAAATTGCCTGTGAAAAAGCCGGGCTGTATCCTGAAGAATATAAGTTGCCTGAAGCAACGACTCAAGGTGAGTTGCTGACGCTTATTCACAAACTCAATGCCGATCCCAAAATTCATGGGATTCTCGTGCAGCTCCCGCTTCCCAAACATATTGACAGTAAGCCCATCTTGGAAGCTGTCTCTCAGCACAAAGATGCCGATGGTTTTCACCCCTATAATGTGGGACGGTTAGTTGAGGGGGAACCGGTGTTTACACCCTGCACGCCAAAAGGCGTGATTCACATGATTGAATCGACAGGACAGTCAATCACAGGAAAGCGAGCGGTCGTCATCGGTCGAAGCAATATTGTGGGAAAGCCTGTCGCACTACTGTTGATGCATCGACATGCCACCGTGACCGTGTGTCATTCGCGCACCCAAGACTTACCAGCTGTGTGTCGAGAAGCTGATATTGTGGTCGCGGCGATCGGGCGCACGCAATTTGTCACTTCTGAGATGATTAAAGAAGGGGCTATTGTCATTGATGTCGGTATTAATCGACGAGAGGATGGAAGCTTGGCTGGAGATGTGGATTTTGAACCGGTCAAAGAGAAGGCCGGCTGGATTACGCCTGTGCCGGGTGGGGTTGGTCCTATGACCATCGCCATGCTCTTGCAAAATACGGTAGAATCAGCCAAACGCTTTGCTAAACAATAAGTTTTCATTTCCCTGAGGGGGTTGCGATTCTTGGATTCCTCTAAGACCGGAGTTAAATATAAAAAAGAGTGAAACATTGATGAACGTTCCAGAATTCAAACAGCGCAAAAGTCAGGGAGAAAAGCTGGTGGTCGTGACGGCCTACGATGCGCTGTTTACACGGATTGTCGAACAAGCGGGTATTGAAGCGATCTTGGTCGGCGATTCTCTGGGAGTCGTGGTTCAGGGAAAGGCCAATACCCTCTCGGTCACCATGGACGAGATGCTTTATCATACGAGGTTGGTGGCGCAGACGGCAGTAAAATCGCTCGTCATTGGCGACATGCCGTTTATGTCTTATCAAGCCAGTGTTGAAGATGCCGTGCGCAATGCCGGGCTCTTTCTGCAGGCCGGAGCTGCGGCTATAAAAATTGAAGGCGGGAATCAGGTCATTGATCGCGTGGAAGCACTGACGCGATTCGGGATTCCTGTGATGGCTCATATCGGCATGACCCCGCAATCCGTCAACCAGTATGGCGGCTATAAAGTCCAAGGTAAGGAAGGAGACCAAGCCGAAGCCATGCTCGCCGATGCCAAAGCCCTTGAAGATGCCGGTGCTTTTTCGTTGGTGCTCGAAGCTGTGCCTGTGGCTTTAGCCAAGACGATTACGGAACATCTCTCGATTCCGACAATCGGTATTGGGGCGGGACCACATTGTGACGGGCAAATTCTGGTGCTGTATGATCTGCTTGGACTGTTCGATGACTTTGTGCCCAAATTCGTCAAGCCGTATGCTCACCTCAAAGCCGATGCACTGCAGGCGCTCAGTCGATTTAAAGAAGAAGTCGAATGCGCCAAATTTCCTTCCGATTCAGAAAGCTATCATTAAATCACTGCCTGATTATCTGGCCAGAGTTATATGGCAGGCTATAGCGAATCCAAATAAGTTCTAGCTGAGGCATATCAATTACCCCTTCAATGATGGTCGGTCAAAGCGATTAAGAAAAAAATATCTGTGATTACACGAATTCACCGAGCTATCACTCCTAAACAACTTATTCAAGAATTGTCCAATTCCTAACTCCTGAATCCAATATTAGAGATTAACTCGTACGGTGAGTAGTAGCTTGAGGTCTGGCAAGTATCTTATGGATACTTGGAGGGGCTACGGCGCTATAGCGAATCCAAACAAGTTCCAGTCGAGCTAGCCCTTGGATTCGATCGTTCGCAAGACTGAGCGTAACCGTTGGGAATCTATCGTGGTGACTTTATCCTTTTGATGCCACCAATCAGAGATATCCAAGTAACCCAGCGTGATTACCTACTTCAAACAATTGGAAGTTAATTGAATCGGCTATAGGTTTCTTTCGACTCACAGAATTATCTTTGGCTGGAAGTCGGGTTTCACCTTTTCTGATAATGACTGGTAAGCGACACTTCCTGAGATGCCGTTTTCGGAGCGTAAGTCTGATATGACTCTGGATTCACCCAAGCAGCGCACACATGCGGTGGTCATCGGCTGCAGTCTAGCCGGGCTGTTTACTGCGAGGGTTTTGAGTGATCATTTTGAACGAGTCACGATTCTCGAGCGCGATCCCGTCGGCGATCATCCCGAATCCCGAAGGGGCCAGCCTCAAACGCGCCATCTCCACGGACTTCTTGCCCAAGGGTTTTGCATCATCAAAGATCTTTTCCCCAACCTTGAGGACGCTCTAGTCAAGGGTGGAGCCATTATCTCAGATATGGGCGAAGCGATACGCTGGTATCACTTTGATGGGTACAAGAAGCAATTTACCAGTGGACTTCATGCTGTTTCGGTGAGTCGAATATTTTTAGAGTGGAACATTCGTCACTATGTTTCACGATTGCCCAATGTGACAGTTCAATCTGCCTGTCCCGTACGTGGACTGATGACGAACAACGATCGGACTCAAGTTCTTGGTGTTCATGTAGTGACTGGAAACGACGGAGCAGACGAAACGACCATAGACGCAGATCTCGTTGTCGATGCGGCGGGACGTGGTTCGTCGGCTGGTAAGTGGCTGGAGCATTTGGGGTATGATCGACCGCCTGAAGATGAGGTCAAGGTTGGAGTTGGATATGCGACTCGTCTGTATCGGCGTCGGGAGAACGATCTCGTTGGGGCAAAACTGGTGATGATTTCCCCAACGCCACCGACGCAAAAGCATATGTCTTTTCTTTTTCCTGTCGAACACGATCGTTGGATCGTCGCTGCCGGTGGGTGGCTTGGAGATCATCCGTCAACTGATGAGTCAAAGTATCTTGAATTTATCCGTCGTCTGCCTGTCTCGGATGTCTACGATGTCGTGAGTCGTGCTGAACCGCTTTCGGATGTCTTCACCTATAAATTCCCATCGAGTCTTCGTCGCCGCTATGAGAACCTAACTCGGTTTCCAGAAGGCTATCTCGTCTTAGGCGATGCCATTGCGAGCTTCAATCCAATTTACGGACAAGGGATGACCTCTGCGGCCATGCAGGTTCAAGCACTTGATAGCCTCTTACGCCAACAGGCAACCCTGACTGGTCTGTGGCGGCCATTCTTTCAGCAAATCGCCAAGGTCGTGGACATTCCCTGGCAAATGGCTGCCTGTGAGGATTTCCGATATCCGGAAACCGTAGGCAAGAAGCCAGCGATGACAGATCTCACCAATGCCTACCTCGCCAAAGTTCATCGCGCCACGCAGCACGATTCCGTCGTCTACGCACAATTTCTCAAAGTCATGAACCTCATGGCTCCACCTACAAGTTTGATGCATCCCAAGATTGTCTGGCGGGTGTTGCGTGGCAGGTCTGAGTAAAAGACTGTGGTGAAATTATCCAGCAATCGCGGTTGTCGTGGATGGTTATCCAGAGCAAGGGCAGGTCTTGAGTCGCACTTCCACATCCATGACTAGATTAATAACATCTATTGGATGTTTTTAGTTTTTTCTAGCCTGAGATCGGAAACCCTTTTCTTTGGCCAGACTTCTCCTGCTTCGAGAATTGTATACACAATGTTGCATCATTCATGGAGCCATGATATGGTGTATATATAATGTAGAATCATTAAGGGGATGATATGAAATCAACGGTAAAGAAATGGGGTAACAGTGCAGCTATCCGCATCCCTTCTCATCTTCTTGAAGCCGCTTCTCTTCATTCGGAATCAGAAGTGTCAATTACGGAAGAAAATGGACGTATCGTGATTGAACCAATCCACGGTAAAAAATACGATCTCAAAAACCTTCTCAAAGACATCACGACCAAGAATCAACATCGAGCGGTGGATTTTGGAAAGCCGCAAGGCGAAGAAGCTTGGTAATGGCAAGTGGGTATATTCCGCAAGCAGGTGACATTGTTTGGCTAAACTTCACACCACAGACGGGCCATGAACAGGCAGGACATCGTCCCGCCCTAGTGCTTAGTCCCAAGACCTACAACCAAAAAACCAGCCTGATGATCTGCTGCCCCATCACGACTCAAATAAAACAGTACCCGTTTGAAGTCCTGATTACTGGTGATCCCGCAGGTGTGGTTCTTGCCGACCAAGTGAAAAGTCTCGACTGGCGAAGCCGCAAGGCTAAGCGAAAAGGCAGCGTCTCCCAGGATGAGCTTGCAGAAGTACGAGCCAAGATCATCGCTCTTATTGAATGAACATGCTACTCCCGACTTCAGAAGTTCCTATAAAATCCATCGCGTCACACATCACGATCCAGTCGTCTACTCCCAGTTTCTAAAGGTGATGAATCTCATGGCTCTACCCGCAAGTTTGATGCATCCCAAGATTGTCTGGCAGGTTTTGTGTGGGTGATCTGGTCAAATAATGAAAGAAAATTTGGATGCCCAACCCAATAAATGTAGGAGATTGATCGAATAGGGATTTGACGGCTGGATTTAGTCTGAGTAAACTCAAACGGTACTCGAATACGGGATTCCGTTACAGGAATTCTTCTCACCATTCGCTTGCGCTATTAACCCTTGGTCCTAAAGTAGAGTGTGTTGATCTGGAGTAAGAGTTTTACTGGTCGTTGTAGACGATTTGACCATCGACCGACGTCCGAGCTTTTGTATCAATGCACCATGTAGCTATGGCAAACATTGGCAAGACAGATGTTTTCGAACGACTCTACATGGAAAAGTTCCGTGCGTTGGCCGCAGAATATGGTGAGTTCGTATTCTACGAACGCGATCGTGGAGCTCGAGA
Organism: Nitrospirales bacterium; assembly: GCA_021603905.1. Lineage (GTDB taxonomy): Bacteria > Nitrospirota > Nitrospiria > Nitrospirales > UBA8639 > JAGQKC01. Next base: position 12,917 of record BQIU01000036.1, on the reverse strand, counting down.
CATTGGGCTCCATATCACACATAAGCGGTCATCAGGGAATGAACAGCTCTCTTCAGCGCTCTGCTGGTTTCAGTTAAAAGGCATCATGAAAAACAGTCTTCCGAAAAGAAAGAATTTAAAAAAGGCTCAAGAAGTGAAGCTGTCGCTGGAGGTGAAGCACTTGCGATACTGGTTTCTCCAGCCGATGCCTACATACCTTGTTGCATATATCGAGAGTATGGATATGTTCCTAATTCAGGACATTCAGGCTTACGTCGCCAAGACTTGGGGGAAATCAATTCTCACTCTTGACCAAAAAACTGCAACAGTATCAATTTTGATGGATAGCGTTCTAGACAAACATGCATTCGATATTCTCCTGAGGAAAAGCGACATCAAAGAGTGGAGCAAGGCGTTAGAGACCGACGAGAAATCTGCAGGGCTGTGTCGACTTGATTGTAATATTATCTGGCACTTCGGAACGGCCACAGATCGAAAGGTAGAGCATCGTGTCCGTTTCTTGGATTGGCAGAGCAAGCTTCGCAACGAGTTTTTTATTGAAGAAAAGCCAACCGAAACAGATGTCGATTGGCAAACTCTTAGGCATCATATTGAGTTCAAACTTCGTGGACGTGACCTAGAGGAGATATATCCCTACCTAGAGTTTTTCGGACCTGAAGAGGTTGACAACGAAGTCCTATGGCGTGACGAGGAGGGTGAGGAATGTCCTGATTCCACACTATCGAATGGCGATGTCGTTTTAGGCGTGGATTTTTGTGGTGAGTACTTTGAGTTTTTCTTAGGAGCACGGCTAAATGTGCTGGGTCAGCAGCTCTTCGAATCAGTATTAACGTTGGACAAAATAGGACTTATAGAGATCACGCCACATGTTAGTGAGATTATCGATGTGGCGCCTTGGCATCAACGGGGAATCTAATCACTGCCTGTGAGAAGAAACATCTAACGATTACGAGAATCAAAAATAGGATCAGACTTGATTAGATTCAGGTATTTTGTCATCTCTCGATCATTGTGATGAGCAAAGGATGAAGTGGTGGCTCGTTGACCTTGGGCTTCTCTTGAAACCTGCCTCCCAGAATGTGATCGATCGATGGGTTACTTGTTGTTTAGTGTATTTTCTATGTAGTCGCTCGTGAGGTCAATTCAATTAAACCAACCCCGACCCTAATTTCCTAGCTGAACTGATGCCGGACTAGAATTTATGAGGGAATATGGGTTTTGTGGGTTCTTCTGTTTAAGGATGTTCTCCCGCCTTTCTCGCGAGTAGGTTGTAGCTGACCCTATTTCTTCAGTGCTTGCTTGTATAGGAAAATTCCTATATAATGATAGTTGATGTTTGACCTGAACCCGCCACCCCTGCGACCTGTCAAGTGGCTGGGAAATTCCAGGAAGGCTATTCAGGCATTTCCTAATGTTGTGCAAAAGCTGATTGGTGATGAATTACAATTGATCCAATACGGTGAAACCCCAAAGGATACGAAACAATTCAGAGGGGTTGGCAGCGGCATTCTTGAGATTGCTGTTCGTTATGACAAGAATGCCTATCGGGCGGTATTAGCGGTACAGTTAGCCCAATCCATTTATGTGCTGCATGCCTTCCAGAAAAAATCGAAGAGAGGCATCCAGACACCGAAATTGGACATCGAGATGATTCAACAACGCTATAAAGAAGCAAAGGAGTTGGCCAAACATGAAACAGATTGAATATGAAGAAAGCAGTGGGAATGTTTTTACTGATCTTGAGCTTGACGATGCCGACGAATTATTTGCCCGCGGCCAGATCGGAATACATGTTTTCAAAATTATCAAAGCCAAAAAACTGAAGCAAAGGGAAGTCTCGACTCTTTTGGGGATTAAACAACCTGAGGTTTCACATTTAATGAATGGGCATTTTCATCGGTTTACAACTGATAAGTTGCTGGACTTTCTGAAATTGCTAGATCAAAAAGTCACCATCACCATCAGTCCTCGTGCCAAGGGCGAGCCATATCAGGAAGTGGCATTTGCATAGCGAAAAGGTGATAGTGGAGGGCCATCGTTTATCGGTGAGTAACAAGCCTCAGAGTATTACCAGTCCCTTCTCAAAACCTTTGAACGTAGTTCAGCATCCATATACTCGGTCGCTCTATTGATTACATCCGTAAGGGCTACTTCCGATTCGAACACGAAAACCACGTTATTTTTTACCAAATAAATCAAGATGGCCTTAGGACCATGATGGTTCTTCATCAAAAGGTGGATCGAAATCGGCACTTTTAGCTGGCCTTCTGGTTTACCAACATCTTCACGATATTCCTACTCTCAAAATCTGAAACGAGATAGCCCTTATGATTTTAGGAATAGTTGGTCTCGATTAGAAGGTCAGGCCTTCTTGAAAACCCCTTGTTTTCCGGCTATGCTGGTCGGTTCAAATTAGTTATAGTTGTGTATGTTGTCCAAACGTCTTTCCCGTATCCAAAAAGGGGAAGCAGGACAACGCGAAGTCGGAGTATAGAAAACTGATATAACCCGGAGTAGACTCTGTGGAACTGCCTAACGATATTCCCTCTTGTCGCGATAATATCGATCGCTTGGATGACGAAATTCTTCGTATTCTAAATGAGCGGTCGCAATACGTCATTCAAGTTGGTCATTTAAAGAAACAAAAGGACGCCTCGGCTCACCTGCATACCCAGGGTCGTGAGACGGCTATTGTCGAGCGATTAGCGGCAAAGAACCCTGGTCCGTTTCCCAGTTCGGCCATCCGACCTGTGTATCGTGAGATCATGTCGGCCTCGCTTTCGTTAGAGGGCTCTCAAACAGTGGCATACCTCGGGCCGCCAGCAACCTTCACTCATTTGGCAGCGGTCAACAAGTTTGGGGAGTCGGCAGAGTATATTCCGGTCAGTAGCATTAAAGATGTGTTCGATGAAGTGGAGCGTGGGCGAATTCGGTTTGGTATTGTGCCTGTTGAAAATTCAACCGAAGGCGTGGTGAATCACACCCTTGATTTGCTGGTAGATTCACCGTTGCTCATCTATGGCGAAATCATGTTTGAGATTGCGCACAATGTGCTGTCGAAGGCGGACTCTCTCGAACACATTAAGACCATCTATTCCCACCCGCAAGCCATCGCGCAATGTCGTAATTGGTTAGAAGCCAATTTGCCTTCGGCTGTTATTGCAGAGGAACCCAGCACGGCGCGCGCGGCTGAACGATGTGTTAATGATGCAACCGCCGGGGCTATCGCGTCTGAAATCGCTGCGGAAATCTATGGATTGAAGATTCTGAGATCGCGGATAGAAGACAATATTCATAACTCGACAAGGTTTTTAATCCTATCTCAGCGTGGATCCGAGCGAACCGGAAAAGATAAAACTTCCATTATCGTGTCTGCGAAGGATCGGGTTGGCGCGTTATATGACATGATTCGACCATTTTCGTCTTATGGCATTAACATGACGAAAATCGAGTCCAGGCCTACGAGACGTAAAGTCTGGGAGTACCTCTTTTTCATGGACCTGGAAGGTCATCAAGATGACGACCGGGTAAAGAAGGCGATTGATGAAGTGAAGGGGCGCTGTCTCTTCTTGAAGGTTTTAGGGTCGTACCCTTCCTCAAGCAGTTAACAGGTTCCCTGTTCGACGCTCGTGCCTGCGCGCTCCGGCGCGCAAGCGTGAAGCGCGAAAAATAACGTAGCTCGTTGCTCGTATCTCGCAGGTATAATATAAATTTCTTTACCTTAACGAAATTCGAACGACGATTCACGAAATACGTCTCTATTATGTCATTAAAAGTTCACCCCAATATTTCTTCTCTCGTTCCTTATTCTCCAGGAAAGCCTTTGGACGAATTAGAGCGCGAATTGGGAATAACCAATGCGATTAAGCTTGCCTCAAATGAGAACCCCTTAGGTCCGTCGCCAAAAGCTCAAGCGGTATTGACTGAGGGGGTTGCGACGTTGAATCGGTATCCCGACGGCGGAGCGCATTATTTGCGGCGAGCCCTTGCCGAACGGTGGAAAGTGTCGGCGGACCAGCTTATCGTGGGCAATGGTTCGGATGAAGTGATTAGCCTCTTGATCAAAGCATTTCTCGCGCCAGGTGAAGAGGCGGTCATGGCTGATCATACCTTTGTAATGTACAAGCTTTCGGTTCAAGGATCGCATGGCGTGCCGGTCGAAGTGCCGCTGAAAGATTGGCGCCATGATCTTTCGGCTATGGCCGCGGCGGTGACCGATAAGACTCGACTCGTCTTTTTGTGTAATCCGAATAATCCCACAGGCACGATGGTGTCGATGGGTGAGGTTGATGCGTTTTTGGCTAAACTGCCCGGTCACGTCATCGTGGTATTCGATGAAGCCTACTATGAATATGTCCGGTCCGCGGAATATCCAGACAGCCTGCAATATGTGAAACAGGAGCGCCCGGTTGTCGTCTTACGAACGTTTTCAAAAATTTATGGGTTGGCTGGGTTGCGTGTAGGATATGGGATCACGTCGCCAGAAATTGTTGACTATGTGAATCGAATACGTCCACCATTTAATGCGAATAGCCTTGCGCAATTGGCTGCATTGGGTGCTCTCGAAGATGAAGAACATGTCGCGACGAGTCGCTCCGTCAATGCCTCGGAAATGGCGGTCCTAGAAGCAGGGCTTACGAAGCTGGGCATGGGGGTCATTCCCAGTCAAGCCAATTTCCTTTATTTTGATACCAAGCAAGATGGGAGACAGATTTTCGATGGTCTGCTTCGAGAAGGCGTGATTGTCCGTCACATCAAGGGCTCCATGATTCGTGTGACGGTTGGAAAGCCCGAAGAAAACCGTCGCTTTCTTGAAGCCTTGAAAGTTGTGTTAGGTTGAATTTAGAAGGTAGGAAATCCGCTCTATGATCATTGTGATGAAACCGGAAGCGACTGAGCAAGATGTTGAGCATCTGGTTGAGCGTCTTCGTGAATTAGGCTTAAAGGCTCAGGTTTCGATTGGGGAGGAGCGCACTGTAGTGGGCGTGATCGGGGATGACCGGATTCTTCAGGGACAGCCGCTCACGGTGTTTCCCGGTGTGGAGAGTGTCACGCCAGTGTTAGCGCCGTGGAAATTGGTGAGCCGCGAATTCCAGAAACACGATAGTGTCATTGATGTGAATGGCGTTAAAGTGGGAGGGAAGAAGATCGCGATTATGGCTGGTCCCTGTGCAGTTGAAAAACGAGAACTCACCGTCGGGATTGCTAGGGAAGTCTCTGCCGCTGGAGCCTCAATTTTACGAGGTGGGGCTTATAAACCTCGGACCTCACCTTATTCGTTTCAAGGCCTCGGTCAAGAAGGGCTCGATTATTTAGTCGAGGCACGCAAGTTAACGGGTCTTCCCGTGGTCAGTGAAATTCTCGATGCAAGAGACCTTGGACATTTTTTGGAAAAGGCTGACATCATTCAAATTGGTGCCAGGAACATGCAGAACTTTGAGTTACTCAAAGAGGTTGGTGATTACGATAAGCCGGTGTTGTTGAAGCGTGGGCTTTCTGCGACGATCAAGGAATTTTTACTGTCAGCGGAATACCTCATGTCTCGGGGTAATCGCAATGTGATGTTATGTGAACGAGGTATCCGGACGTTCGAAACACAATACCGAAATACACTCGATCTCAGTGCTGTGCCTACCTTGAAAGAAATGTCTCATCTCCCTGTTATTGTTGATCCAAGTCATGCGACCGGAAAATGGAACCTTGTGGCGCCTATGGCGAAAGCCGCGATTGCTTGTGGTGCCGATGGGCTGCTGATTGAGGTTCATTCCAACCCCGAATGCGCTCTCTGCGATGGAGAAGAATCTCTCAAGCCATCTCGCTTCAAAGATCTCATGTCGAGTTTGAAATTAATTGCCGAAGCGGTTGGACGGGATTTGTAGTAGACATATTGTGCCTGATTTATTTCGTCGATTGATGAGTTTCTGCCTGTCAATTTTCGACATGAGATGTATGTTCGGGGATGAGCTGATTTAATATGAGTATGCTGTTCAAAAAAGTTGTCATTGTTGGGGTCGGGCTCATTGGTGGTTCGCTGGGGTTGATCCTCAAGCAGCAAGGTTTGGCTGAAACGGTGATTGGCGTCGGGCGCCGTATTGAAAATCTTCAATTGGCCGTGAAACTTGGTGCCATTGATCGTTACGAATCCCATGCTCAAGACGCGGTCAACGATGCTGATTTGGTGGTGTTAGCCACGCCCGTCGATACCTATTCGACGCATTTGCGGGAATGGGGAGAGAGTCTCCCAGCGAAAGCCATTGTGAGTGATGTGGGAAGTGTGAAAGGGCAGTTGGTCGTAGAGGCCGAAGAGCTACTGCCGAAGCCTGTTCGCTTTGTCGGGGCGCATCCGATTGCGGGTCGTGAGAAGTCTGGAGTTGCGTATGCCACCGCTGATTTGTTTAAAGGAGCCCGTTGCCTCGTGACCCCTACAACTCAAACAGATCCGGCGGCATTAGAGGCTATTTGCGAGCTCTGGAGGTCCGCAGGGTCAGTGGTCTGTTCACTTGACCCGTTTGACCATGACTTTGTGTTAGGGGCGGTTAGCCACCTGCCTCATGTCGCGGCCTTTGCTCTGATGCAGGCGCTTACTCAACTACAGAGCCAATTAGGGCAATCCGCAACGCTTTTAGAATATTCAGGAGGTGGGCTCCGTGATACGACGAGAATTGCCGCCAGTTCTCCCGAGATGTGGCGTGATATTTGTCTGGCCAATCGAGGCAATCTCCTCAAGATGATTGATGTCTATATGGAGCATCTCAAGCAATTCAAAGACTGTGTGGAACAGAGTGATGGGACGGGACTTGAGAAAATTATGGAACAGGCGAAGGAAGCAAGGGAGCGCCTCTCATGAGTTCGTGGTCAACCACTACTGCAACCAAACCGTTACGTGGGACCGTGCAGGTTGCTGGAGATAAGTCTATCACCCATCGGGCGCTGATTCTGGGTGGGCTCGCGCAAGGGGAAACAATCATTTCTGGCTACTGTCTTGGCGAGGACTGTCTCAATACGCTTCGCGTTGTCCGTGCGCTAGGAATTCCGGTTGAAGACATCGACGCCACCAGCCTTCGAGTGTTAGGGAAAGGTCTTTGGGGATTCACGGAGCCTTCAACCGTTTTGGATTGCGGAAACTCCGGAACAGGCCTTCGTCTTCTTGCCGGAGTTCTGGCCGGGCAAGATTTCTTTTCGGTATTAACTGGTGACGGATCACTTCGCAATCGTCCCATGGGTCGAGTCGTCAATCCTCTCCGGACGATGGGCGCCTCAATTACTGGTCGAAGAGCGGGCGAGTATGCCCCATTAGCTATTGCTGGGCAAGGATTACAAGGTTGTGAGTATCGTTCTCCTGTGGCCAGTGCCCAAGTCAAGTCCGCAGTCTTGTTGGCAGGGCTCTTAGCTGAAGGGGTGACGAGTGTGACCGAACCGGTCAAGTCTCGGGATCATACTGAACGAATGCTCCAACATTTGGGCGTTGATGTCCAAGTCGATGGCCGTACGGTTTCGGTAACTGGTCGTAGGCCGTTCACCGGGAAGCCGCTTTCCGTTCCTGGAGATATGTCAGCCGCAGCCTTTTTCCTGGTCGCCGCATCCATTGTGCCGGATTCAGAGCTCTGTTTATCTGGAATTGGGGTAAACCCCGCGCGAACCGGAGTCGTCGATATTCTCAATAAGATGGGCGCCAATATCCAAATCAGGAATAGCCGTGAAGTTTCAGGTGAGCCAGTTGCCGACCTTTTTGTGAAATCAGCCGATCTTCATGGAATTACGATCGAGGCTGAAGATATCCCTAAGACCATCGATGAATTGCCTGTCCTGTGTGTGGCCGCCGCTGCTGCCGAAGGACAGACGCATATTACAGGGGCTCAAGAACTTCGAGTTAAAGAAACGGACAGGATTCATGCCATGGCAGTGGAATTGTCTAAACTTGGCATTCCTATTGAAGAAAATCCTGATGGTCTGAGTATTACCGGCGGAAAACGACTGACAGGGGCACAATGTCAAAGCTATGGGGATCATCGAGTGGCGATGTCGCTGGCTATTGCTGGTTTGATTGCCAATTCTGCTATTATCATCGATGAGACCGACTGCATTGAAACTTCTTTCCCTGGATTCAAGGGCAAGTTATTGGATTTATTGACAAACTCCTAGTGAACACTATAATAGGCCAATGGCAGGAAAGCGGGCAGCGTCCGGAATCTAAGGACGGTCGGTTGCTTATTACGATTGATGGTCCGGCAGGTGTCGGCAAAAGTACAGTTGCCAAAAAATTGGCTGCGCGTCTTGGTTATACCTATTTGGATACCGGAGCGTTGTATCGTGGGGTCGCCTGGAAAGTTCGGTCCAGTCATGTTGATCCGGCCGATTCGAAGCAAGTCGAAGATCTGCTTTCGACCACAAAACTTGTGCTAACGGCACGTGAGCAAACGCTTTCGGTCTTTGTCGATGCCCAAGATGTGACGCATGAACTTCGAAGTCTAGATGTGAGTCAGTTAGCTTCAACGGTTGCCGCACTTCCTCAGGTTCGTCAATGGCTGCTTCCGATTCAGCGGGAATTTGCGAACGAGGGCGGTATTGTGGTTGAGGGACGTGATATGGGGACGAAAGTTTTTCCTCAAGCCGATGTGAAGTTTTTTCTTGATGCCGATCCTGATATTCGGATCAGCCGACGTTATCGTGAACTGCATGCGGATGATCAACAGAAAAACTGGGATGATCTCCGACGAGAAATGACTATCCGAGACGATCGTGATCGTTCTCGAGAAGTGGCTCCATTGATTCCTGCTATTGATGCCATGATGATTGATACCTCCAATTTGTCGATTGATCAGGTATTGGACCATCTGACGGAAGTTGTTTCAGCACGCCAGTGAGTGGGCTTGTGTATGCCAGTATTTGGGCAATGTTCAATATACTGGGGCGATTGTGTTTTCGTTATCGTGTCCATGGGGCACAGCATATTCCGAAAAGTGGAGGAATCTTATTCGCAGCCAACCACGCCAGCTACGTCGACATCCCTTTTTTGGGGTGTGGTATTCCCAGACGCGTGTCGTTTCTGGGACGAGCGAATCTTTTCCCGCATCCTCTTCTTCACTGGATGTTCCGAAAAATTGCCTGGATTCCACTCAAGACTAACCGGTTAGACCGGCTTGCGTTGAATGAAACTGTCTCTCGGCTAAAAGCCGGAAAGCCCGTTGTGATTTTTCCTGAAGGGACCAGGACCCCACATGGGGGACTGCAGGAGGGAAAACCTGGAATTGGGGTCATCCTCTCTCAGGCGCAATGTCCAGTTGTGCCGGCCTATATTAGTGGAACGTTTGATGTGCTGCCCATGGGGTCGGCTCGGTTGCGGATGAAGCCTGTACAGATACATTTTGGAGAGCCAATGACATTCCCGTATCGAGAAGGCCTGGAACCAAAAGATTATTATCGCACCGTTAGTGATACGGTGATGACGCGCATTGCCGAATTAGGGCAGGTTTCTGCTTCTTCGGTGAGTCGGTCAACATAAATGTCTATTCATTATGCAAATCTCCCAAGTGATCCAACGCTGAGGGTTGCCGGGAAGTTTAATTTTTAATCATCAATCAGCAGTGCATTGAGCAGAGTGGAGGCGTAGGAAGAGGATGAATACAGTATCTGAACAACCTGAACAGCTGGATCGTGAAGCATTGGCAGCACTCTATGAAGAAACCTTTCGAAATATTGAGGAAGGCACCATAACCGAAGGACGCGTGGTGAACATCCAGCGGGAACGGGTTGTTGTTGATATCGGATATAAGTCTGAAGGCATGATTCCGTCTGACCAATTTTCCAGCGAAGAACTTCAGACGCTTGCCGTCGACGATACGATACAGGTCTATATTGAGCAGTGTGAAGATGCCGAAGGCAATTTGCTGGTCTCGAAAGAAAAAGCGGACAAGATGAAGGTCTGGGAAGACCTGGAAGTGGCTCACCGCGATGACAAAGAGATCGAAGGGAAGGTGTTGTCGAGGATTAAGGGCGGCATGATGGTTGATATTGGGGTGAAGGCGTTTCTTCCCGGTTCTCAGATTGACCTGACTCCTGTTCGTGACTTGGATGGGTTAGTCGGGAAAGTCTTTAACTTTAAGATTATTAAGGTTAACCATCGGAGAGGCAATGTGGTCGTGTCTCGCCGGGCGCTGCTTGAAGAAACACGAGATAAGAAACGGCAGACGACGTTGTCGACCTTAGCTGAGGGGCAACTCATTACTGGAACCGTCAAAAACATCACCGATTATGGAGCCTTCCTTGACCTAGGGGGTATTGATGGCTTGCTGCACATTACGGATATTTCGTGGGGACGAGTAGGTCATCCTTCGGACATGTTCTCCATTGGGGATCGGATTGAGGTCTTGGTTCTCAAGTACGATCGTGAAACCGGACGAATCTCTTTGGGCTTAAAACAGAAAACGGCAGATCCGTGGAGTCAGGTTGAAGCGAAATATCCCGAAGGCAGTCGAATTCCAGGAAAAGTGGTCAGCCTGACAGATTATGGGGCTTTTGTGGAATTGGAGCCTGGGGTGGAAGGATTGGTCCATGTTTCTGAAATGTCCTGGACCCATGAAGTGCGTCATCCTTCACGAGTCGTGTCTATCGGTGATCAAATTGAATCGCAGGTACTGCACGTTGATCAGCAGAGTCGAAAGATCTCACTGGGGATGAAACAGACGGCTCCGAATCCTTGGGATGTCATTGAGTCTAAGTATCCGGAAGGGACGCAAATTGAAGGAAAGGTCAAGAGTGTCACAGACTTTGGTGCCTTTATTGGACTTGAGGAAGGGATTGATGGCCTGATTCATATCTCTGACATGTCGTGGACCAAACATATCAAGCATCCGTCTGAATTGTTTAAAAAAGGGCAATCAGTGCAAGCCGTCATTCTTCGTATCGACAAAGATAAAGAGCGATTATCGTTGGGATATAAACAACTGGTTTCCGATCCCTGGGAATCTGAAATTCCTTCACGGTTTCAAATTGGAGGAAAGGCCTCTGGCCAGGTTTCCAAGATTGCAGACTTCGGGGTGTTTATTGAGCTCGACGGTGGGGTTGAAGGTCTGATTCATATTAGTGAAATTAATATCGATTCCCAAGAACGAGTTGAGGATAAATTCGAAGTCGGGCAAGAGGTCACCGCGAAAATTGTTAAGGTTGATTGCGATGAACGAAAGATTGCCTTGAGTTTATCGGAACATCTTCGTGAATCTGACCAAAGTCAATTGGAAGCCTTTCATGCGACTCAAGGGCAAATTGATCAAAGCTTAGGCCGGATGACCCAAGAAAAAAATGCGGAAGCGCAAGGGGATTCATAATGAAGAAAGGATTTCTCATTCACGCCCATGTCTGATACGTACGCATCGCCTCCTGCACCGCGACAGTCCTGGTGGAAACGAGTGTTTTGGATCTTAGTGGCGGCAGTGGTGCTCACTTGGTTGGGCAAGGCGCTGTTGCCTGACGTGGCGTCCTATGGGAAAGAGCAGGTGGCGGTGGTGCGGGTTGAAGGCCCAATTCTTGACTCAAAGCAAACCGTCAGCGAGTTAGAGGACTTTAGTGAAAATCCCATGGTCAAAGCGATCGTTGTTCGGATTGATAGTCCGGGCGGAGGCGTGGCGCCATCTCAGGAAATTTATAATGCCGTCAAGCGCGTGAAATCGGAGCACAACAAAACCGTGGTGGCTTCGATGGGGACGGTAGCGGCTTCAGGCGGCTACTATATTGCGGTGGCCAGTGATCGGGTGTTGGCGAATCCTGGGACACTCACCGGGAGTATTGGCGTTATTATGCAGATGGCCAACTTTGAAGAATTGTTGAAAAAGGTTGGGGTGAAAAACTTTGTCATTAAAAGCGGGCGGTATAAAGACATTGGTTCGCCATTTCGGACCATGGAGGCTGAAGACCGCCAGCTGTTGCAATCAGTGATGGATGACGTCCATCGGCAGTTTATAGAGGCGGTGGCTGAAGGGAGGTCGCTGGATGTCGCTGATGTTGAGGTCTTGGCTGACGGACGGGTCTTTACAGGACAGCAAGCCAAGGACTCCCTGCTCATTGACGAAATTGGAGATCTGACCGATGCCATTGCATTGGCTGGAAAACTAGGAGGCATTCAAGGTGATCCGCGGGTCGTAGAGCCAACAAGGGAGTTTTCTTTTAGAGACTTCATTGAAAGTTCCTTTCTTGGAAAGACCTCTGCAATGGTACTTCAATCCACCTGGATTCCGCTCATGTACTTAATGGTTTTTTAAGGAGTTCGTCTGGTATGCTAATGAACGGGTCCTGAAAGTAGACCTGGATGTCTGGATGAGGTTGATTGAGGAGGTATGAATGACAAAAGCTCATCTGATTGAAAAGCTGAGTGAACAAGCCCCAACGTTAAGCCATCGGCAAGCAGAACTGGTCGTCAACACACTCTTTGACTCCATTCGAGACTCTCTCAAAAATGGTGAAAAAACTGAAATACGAGGATTTGGTAGTTTTCGCTTAAGGATTCGGCAGACCAAAGAAGGACGCAATCCGAAAACGGGCGAAACGGTTGAAGTCCCAGAGAAGCGAATGCCATTTTTTAAAGCTGGAAAAGAAATTAAGGAATTACTTAATCAAGAAGACGGGATGAAACAGATGTCATTATGAGTAGCCCTGACCAAGAAATCATTGAACAACAAGATGTTGTCTGGACAGACGAGGCCCTCGAACGGTTACAGCGTGCGCCATTTTTTCTCCGAGGAATGGTCAAGCGGTTAGCGGTGAAAAAAGCCAAAGAGCTTGGATATGCAGAAATAACCGTTGAAATTCTCGACCAATTTAAGCAGCAAATGATGGGGCAAATGGGCGGAGAATCTGGCATGAGTCAGGCGGCTGACGATATGGCGAAGGGCAATCTTCCCTGGACAGCCGAAGCCAAAAAACGC
>BQIU01000035.1 GCA_021603905.1 Nitrospirales bacterium | reverse complement strand
GTTACAGCCTTCATTCGCAAACAATACGGTCACCCCACTTGAATGCTCAATATCACGACCGCCTCGTAAGACCTCAAGACAGCGCCGCCGAAACAGCCAAGATAATCTTTCGATAATCGAGGGGCTTACTCAGCACCGTATGAACGCCTAACTCCTTGGCTCGATCAGACACACCAAATTCAGTATCTTTGGCCAAAAGAATGGTGGGTATTGATGAACCTTCGAGTTGACCTGATAATGTTTCGAGTAACTGAATTCCTGTCATTTCTGGCATCTGTTGATCAATAATGATAAGGGAAGGACGATGTGTCTGAAGATGGTTGATGGCCTCTTGTCCATGTTCGACTTCCGTACACATGTAGCCCTGTATACGCAGCATTCGATGAACAAAGTGCCGGACAATTGGATCATCATCGACAATTAGAATTTCACCCATGCATCTATCCTTGCGTCCTACGTGAACAGGCCAAAGACCATTCCAAACTTCTTCTCGTTCCATCGTTAGCATTGCACCCTCCAGGTCTTAGAGAACTTCATGACAAAACGATAGCTTATCAATTCTAGTGCCAAAAACTTAATCTTTTATTTTCAACAACTTACACTCATTTGACGAATTAGACTTCAGGCTCATGACACACATTCTGATACAGAATTTTGTTTCAGAATATGTGTCAATGTATTCAACTGCCTTGATACAAATCGGAGAATACGGCATGAGGAAAACGTTTGATTCGTCTGGGAGTCAGGTCAACATGGCTTGCCAATGCCGCTCCCAAACGAACCTAACAGTATGCCGATCGACGAGGACACGGCGAGGGAGGATTGATCACGCTCAGGACACAAAGGCATAGCCTATGGTCAAGAGGTACAGCACATCGGACTTCTTAAATCCTGGTGAAGGCGTATTATCATACCGCCAATTGACCTGTAAGCTTGATACGAAGTTTTCCCAAATATTGAGTCGAATGCCCTGCTGACTCGTGATGTAATAATCGCTACTGCTCTCCAAAGATGGGAATGCCTGATGTTGATGAAACAGCGTGACCGTCGGTAACACCGGCCATAAAAAATCAATGGCCCAACGTCCCGTCACATAATTTTGGTCGGGGGCAATCTTAAAGTCCTCATTAAAAAATCCAAGTCCGATTTCAGCGTTGAGTTGCATTTCTTGAAAGTATGAGCTTGCAAAATCGCCCTTGTCGATAATCTGATATCCGGGTCCAGCGTTGATTGATGTTCGAAGCTGCAAATCCTGAAACGTATCTTGCTCAAAGATCGCACTCGAATAGGCGTAAAAACGCTTTGTGATAAAGAAGTCAAGTTTGATTGTTCCAAATGAGTTTCGAGCATTAATACCTGAGCGATCTTCTCCATACACCCATCGACCTAAAATCGTCAGACGCAACCGATCACTTCGTGCGATTAACTCTCCCAAGAAACTCGCATTTTTCTGTTTTGTGTTACCAGAGTTAATCGCGCCCCCAAAACTGATATTACCGGTATACTCCACAGCCTTTTTTTCTGGTGGATTCACGGAAATAACGGAGTCCATCGTCACAGGGAGTGGACGATTCAATAACTTGGTTTGAACGTGAAAATTCCCGGCCTCATCCGTCGTTGGAATTCCCGTGAGCGTCATCCCGTCATTCAACTCCAACGTAATGGGCTCCTCAGATGTAATACCCACCACCTCACTCCAATGAATGATGATCGGATCTTCCTCGCTAAACGCCGTCTTGACGGTCAGTTTACCTTCAGTCATGTCAAGAATTTCGCCAAACACCCGACTTCCATCTTTCAGGTCGATCTGGGCCATTGTTCCAGCATACGCGACAACGGTCATCACCATAGAGATGAGAACAACACACAGCACCCACTTACTTTTGTGCATAGAACCTCCTTGTATTGGCACAAACATCTTTACTCAAACATTTCGAGCATACTTGAACACGACCTTTTCTCAATGAGCACATGGAGGGGAATTAGAAGGACCGAATCATGAGGGGGACATAGATGGAAACCCGCATGATTATGCGAGGGGGTAATCACGATTGACGGCTAACGATCCTACAAACTCTAACGTTCTTTTCACAATCACAACATGTCGTTCACCTCAATTCATGTCTCGGACGTCGCGTCCCTATATTTAGGCACACGATGCGCATTGATCGCGAAGGGCACAAGACCACGTTCAAACAACACACGGGTTAAAAATATGGACATCTTGAATCATTCACGACCTGTGGTATCCGTCCTACCCTTTTGCTGGAAGACCAAGACTGTCCAAGCGACGATAGAGTGTTGATCGACTCATTCCTAACAATCGTGCCGCTTCCGCACGCTTGCCTTTTGCACGCTTGAGAGCCGCAACGATTTGTTCCCGTTCATCACATTCTGGATTGAGACTCATTGATGGAATATCGCCAGCCTCCAAACATTCTGGTGGAAGGTCGGATGGAAGAATCATCGCACTATGACAGTGAATAAAGGCATAGTCTAATGCACTTTTGAGTTCGCGAACATTTCCAGGCCATCGATACTTGATGAGTTGCCTCATGGTGTCTGAACTAATTCCTTGGATTTCCCACTTTTTAGTGACTGCACGCGATTGACCAAAAAACACCTCACTTAAGAGTGGAATATCTTCTCTTCGATCACGCAAAGGTGGAAGATGTAATCGCGCGACCCTGACTCGATACAAGAGGTCTGACCGAAACGCTCCCGTCTTGACGAGCTCCGGAAGATTTTGATGCGTCGCGGTGACGACCCGGACATCAACCTTTCGCGGATGGGATTCACCCAACCGCATGATTTCCTTTTCTTGAAGCACCCGGAGCAGAGTCGTCTGAATACTGAGCGGCATGTCTCCAATTTCATCAAGAAATAGGGTTCCAGAATCCGCGGCTTCAAAAAACCCTTGGTGATCGTGCATTGCACCAGTAAAGGCTCCGCGTTTATGGCCAAACAGTTGACTGCCAAGAAGCGAGTCCGTCAACCCGGCACAATTCACTGCAATAAATGGCTGGTCTTTTCGAGAACTGGCCTGATGAATCGCCCGAGCGACTAATTCCTTCCCCGTTCCTGTCTCACCTTCAATCAATACTGTCGCATCAGTCGGGGCAATGTCCTGGATTCGTGTATACACATCAGTAATGGCGGGACTTTTTCCCACAAGATCAAAGAAGCGATTTTTCTCAGTTAAGATCTCACGAAGTCCCTCCACTTCTGTCACGTCATAGAGAAAAAAAATGGTTCTCTGGGAATCTCGAGGATCTTCCTGAATATCAATTTCTAATGAAACACGCTGCCCCCTCGTTTGTTCGATGACGACAGGCACTTTACATCGTTCATCAATCGGTTGTTGCACCATGTCATGAAGAATAGTCCTATCGCTTTCCGAGAAAGCCGGGATGGCATTCCACAACTGACCAACCACTTCCCCTTCTGTCAGTTTCAAGAGCTCTTGCGCAACAAGGCTAACAAAGGTGATACGGCCCTGGGCATCAGTCATGATCGTACCTAATTGCAAACGATCAAGAATGACCATGAGGTCGTCACGAAGTTGTTCGCTCCGTTCGAGCTTCCCGCCCAATGCCCGTTCAACTTGTTTGTGTTCGGCCATGGCCTGCTGATGCTGCAACCCGCCTTCTCTTGCGGATTGGAGCACCGTCTGTAATGCAAGTGCACCACCTCCAATTCTTTGAATCAACAAAATCTCCATTTCTGGACTTGCCACGGCCGTTGCTTCAAATTGATAGTCTGCGCCATCAGCCCCCTGTTCTGACCAAATACCAGAGGTGAGCTGTCCGCTCGTTTGACTATCCAAAAACTCGTGAACCTCTGGCAAAAAATGCTGTAAGAACGGTGATTGCAAGTCTGGTTGAATCGTCGGAAATTTTTCAGAGGTTTTCCCCAAAAACACTCGATACCACTCAGGAAGCGGGTGGAGACATTGAAATGTTTGAGAGATTTTTTCACGCTTCAGCACAAGAATTGACAGCGCTTCGATCACTCCGCTGAAAAGGGAAAGCTCATTCATCATGATTGAAGGATCATGTGCGTGTGAGATGAATTATTCATACGCATAGGTCTTTATGGACAAACAGACAGTTAGTAGCAGGAGTCTTCAGCACGATAGAGACCACCACCACACAACCTACGAATATGAAGAAGATTTGGTCGTTCGCGTCTGCGTCAAATAATAGGCCGACTGTCGTCTTTGTTGCTGAATCGCCATTTCTGTCGCATCAAGTAACAAAACCCAGTCTCCTGATTTTCCTGGAAGGAGATGAAGATCTAGAAAATGCTTGACATCAAATTGAACAAATGGGATGACCACTAATTCACCATTTAAAGGGAGAAGTCCATGTAAAAAACAGACAGACTCCGTGATCGTTTGACCCTTTTTGCAAGACTGCAGACCATAGTGTCCTAATGCCCCGCCAGCCTCCAGAACATGGCAATCCTGACTTACATAGAAATAACCCGGAAATCGGCATGTGACAATATGCTGGAAGAGATATTCTCGTACGGGATAAGGATAGGACTCCATTTAGTCATCGACCATATCTTTGGCAAGGGTGAAAAATGCCTCCTCCACGCCTTGTCCAGTTTTGGCGCTCCCTTCAATCACGGTCCATTCGCGAGCCTTTAACTCTGCAATAGCTTCCTGGCTAATTTCCCATTGATCGGACAAGTCAGTCTTATTGATAATGACGACAAATGGCACATCCCCAAGAATCTCTTGCGCCATCTGCTGAAGGCCTTCAACAACACCAAAGGTGAGTTGACGAGTGCCATCGATGACCAACATATATCCCGATGAACCACGCAAATACGATGCCCGAATTTTTTGAAACTCATCTTCCCCGTGCAAATCCCAGAGAATCAGCGTCATCGGCTCCCCTTGGATTTCCAGGACTTTTTTGTCGATTTTCACCCCCACCGTTGTTAGATATTTCTCAGAAAAAATCCCTGAGACATATTGCTTAACAAGACTGGTTTTTCCCACCGCAAACGCGCCCAATAGGCACACTTTCTTTTGAATCATTCCTCCCAACCCTTTCCCTACTCTCGCGAATTCTTGATGAACACCTTCATTGAGACACGGCGTGCTAATGCAGGGTCGTTAATGACCTTGCCAGATACGTCGTTCACTAGTTCAACAGGGATCACATCTGTGCGTGTCAGTGGTTCGAGCGATAAGGCCTTCCACACGGCCTGCGATCGCGCAAGCCGTAACTGTTTGTTTCTCGATTGAGAACCTTCTCGACTTGATTGCCCTTGAATCTCGACTCGTACCTTTTGCCCTAAACCCTCTGCAAGAATATCGAGCTCCTGTACTTTTTTTGAAATAGCCAAGAGATCATCCTGGCTCACTTGAGACAGCTGGGCACTGCCTTTGGCAAAATTGAAGTTCTGTTGTTCAATCTCCTCTCGAAGTGCTTCAAATTGTGCCACATTTGTATCAATGAGATGTTTAGTGACAATTTCAGTCAAGCCTGGAGTGATAGGCTGAAGACGGTCTATTCGACTAATCCATTGATGCGAAGCCTGGCCTGAGATAATAAGACGCGTATTCTCGACCTTGAGATCAACCGATTCTGGCGGTTGTAGCCGTGAACGGACTCTCATCTCAAGAAAGTGTGGGGAAAGTGCAAAGTAAGGCTCAAGCTCAAATTGGATTGACTCAGTATCTAATCCTGCTTGTTCAGCCAGCACGGTTGGATCAGCGGAAAGCGGGTCGCGAAGTCCGTTCACAATGGTTTTGCCTTCCTGGTCATCAATAGAGGTCACACTGATACCTGCCTCTTGGGTGACAAGTTGACGGAATGTCGTCCAACGTTGATGATCAATGTAGGTCCATCCCCCCCAAAGCAAGAGTCCCGCACAGATAACGACCGACAAACCCCAAAGAAATGGAGAGGGCTTCGACGAGCCACCTTCAAATTGAGCCTGAAGGCATTCCTCAAGTTGCGGACGAGTCTTTTCAAACAAACTTTGATTTCCATTGAATGACTCAAAAGCATCAGAAAATATCACATGCACAGACTCAAGAACCTGTTGAAAAACTTCACGCAATTCATGCGGCGGAGTCCCACGAACCACTCCAGCTAATAGAGCGTTTGAGCCTTGTTCAATCCAGACCGTCAGTTCCCCAACCCGCAGAGATTCCAACGAATCAGAATGCTTCCCTCCGAATGAATCATGTACAAAATCCTGAATGGCCGTCAGCATACCAGAGACCACCTCTTCATCTTGAATAGCCCCAATATCAGCAGCGACATGCTGAAGGAGCAGGCCCGTCTCTCGGTGGATTAAAAAGACTTGTTCAACTCGAAACTTGAGGGTGTGAAGAAGCACAATTTCTGCAAACGGTTTTCCGGTCCGCAACGATTCCATCCTCCACTGCAAACCTTTCCAAGAGACACTATGTTCAAGTGTTTGATTGAGCGATTGCACCATCCCCTGTAATGCACTGAAAATAGCCTTGCGAATCGCAGGGGCCATAATTGGAGAAATTGCATCAACAATGATGCGTGGAGACTTTTTGATGGAAAGAATTAACACTTCCGTTAAAATCGGAGAAAGCGATGAGGCGAGCTGAGTATCTTGTTTCGATCTCAGAAGAATCGCATCAGGCAACACACGACTCACATCTTTCGCTTGAAGAGCCGGATCATCTAGGCGATTTCGTAATTGCTCAAGTTGGGTTTGTTCAGGAGCGAGAAGAATATTTCGTAACTGATTGAGCGCTTCTATTTCAGAAATCGAAGCCTTAGTCTTAGGATCAGTGGAAATGCTATCAGAAGGAGAAGCCATAATTAGAATCCCCGGAAGCGTTCAGAATTCGTAACGTACCGCCTTACCCTAAGAAGAGAGACATCGTACAGCACGAATGATTGATTAACCAATCAAGGGGATTACTCGTTGGTGGGTAACTTAAAATCATTATTCAGCCGCAGAGCTGATTCCATAAACATTTCAGCAAGAGATGCTCGATCCAGCTTTTCTCCACGAAGCTCTTCAATGGCGTTTTCAAACATCACAGAAAGGTCAGTGCTCTTTTGTTGAATTTCCTGCGATAGATTTTTATGCTGCTCTAAGGCTTGTTGCCGTAATTCACGCTGTCCTTGAATAGTCTGGTCATCAAGTTTCGTCACCCGCTCCTGAAGCAGTTTCCCGAGATGTCCCAGTTCACGACTTAGCTCGCTCAAAGATTCGGTCTTTTCCTTCTGTTCATTTTTCATTCGACTCGTCAAGGACTCAACTTCATTTCTGACGTACTGCTCAAGCGAGTCAAAACGACTCTTGAGGTCATTGCGCAATTCAGCCGCTTCCTTCAGTAATCGTTCCTCTAAGCGAGTAAATCGTTTTTCATACTCCCGGCTTTGAGCACCAAACAAAATGTCCCGAACCTTGTCCAAACTCGCGGTACCGGCATGCTCATCGTCCAACATTTGTCCATCCAGTTCATTTCCCTCAGGCTTACGGGTCTGGACGGATACTTTTAATTGACTTGGTTGATTTTTACGACTTAGGCTCATCGTCATGCTCCCTGGCTAAGGATGGACAACTATTTATAGGTCAAGGCCTCATGCCTCAGATCACTCAACCAAGAAATGGGTAACCCCATCGACACAAATCGGTCATAGAATTTTACTTATAGCGCCCCTCTCAAAAATGATTCAGTATCCTATCACTTAAGGGTATAGCGAACAAGCCATGGATTCGGACAGAGGAAAGAACTAACACATATGTACTGCAAACAGGAGGCAGCTCATCGAACTAAGCCTTTCTAAACGACGGGAGCCCTAGGACACAGTAGTCCTCATTTACAAAGGCCTTTGAAGTCGTTCTTTATGTTGGACTTAGGGAAGATCAATCTCCCTACGTTGAGAGTACCTAGCACACGATGGGTCCAACTCATTAGAGTCGTCGATGCAATTATATAAATTGGTCGGGAATTGGCGGGGTGAGGAGTCAGCTCACAGGCGTGACTCCAGCACACGATAGTTCCCTGTATTGAAGGCTACTACTGAGGTATGTTTATTAATTGATAGTCGCCAAGTAGCTCGGGAACCAAGGTGGGCTAACACACGGTCATACAACGTAATACTAGCTAGTGATATATTTACTTATTCTGAATCGAAGCAAACAGGACAGGTATCAAAATTACAGGTGGCCTAGGCCACGATAGCTCCACGTTCTCGAAATGTTTGGTGTAGGAATTTCGCAGGACAACCCACTTGCAATTCAGAGAATTCAATTACAAATGGCCTAGGCCACGATAGCTCCACGTTCTCGAAATGTTTGGTGTAGGGATTTCGCAGGACAACCCACTTGCAATTCAGAGAATTCAATTACAAGTGGCCTAGTCACCTTCTGGTTCGCTGTTACCATGCTGATGCGTGACTTGATCTTCTTCAAACAGTTCAGCCATCTCGTCAGCAATCATATCGCGATCATTTGGCACTGACACGACATTGAGTTCCTTACGAGCCTTTGGCTCTTCTTTGGAGGAAGGCGAGGAACTCGGGGAATCGGAGTCCTGATCGGAAGGTGGATTTTCTTTCTCGTCGTCCATAGTGCGCCTCTAGTCCCAGGCAAATAATAAATGGTTATTCAAAGGCTTCCAATGAAGATTGCTCAGGAAACTCTTTATGACAATGTTGACAGGTCACAAAGTAAATTGATTCTCGGACAGACATGATAATGCGAAAATTGAGGGTCACACCCCGTTGCTCACAATGAGGACAGGCAATATCCCGGAGTCGATACGGAACATCTGGTTGAGTCCGGAGATAGAATTCCATATCCGTATGGACGGGAAACGTATAATAACAATCACGGCAAATCGCCTTCCATTCATCACCTTCGCTCACGGTTCGGCTATCAATACCAAACCGATTTGACTTGCAAATGGCGCACTTAACCAGCCCAAGGCGCTCTTCCACTTCCGAAACAGTCATCAATTCATTATCCTGTGACTAATAGGTAAATAGCGAGAATGCCTAAAATTCTTGTCCAATATGCAATCATCATGGAAGATAGTATAGGTATCCATCCTACCTTCCGCAACTCATTTTCATCACTCAACAAAAAAAAGGCTTTTAAATCAGAGGAAAGCATCATCCATTCTTGCGCTTCTAGACGCTTGCCGGAGCCTCATCATCCGAGCTACAAACAGAGTAACAACCTCATGTTTTAGCACTGAACTGACGAAACCCTCTCTTATGGATACTTTACTTGGCTCACTCTATATCGGAAATATTGATGATGCTCACGACCCACCTCCGGTCATTTCGGCACTTCTTTGGACAGCGCTTGAGAGCAAACTCATTCCGCCAAAGGGCATTCTGTTGGGTAGAATTCCGCTCCGAGAATATACCGAAGCTGTGCCCATGGATATTGAATCTGCCGTCGTATGGCTCGAACGCCACCTTCCTCACCATCAGGTCTTAATCGCGTGCCGTGCGGGTATGGGACGATCAGTATCCGTCATGATTGCGTATCTCTGTTGTGTACAAGGCATGAGCTATGAGAAAGCCGTAGATTTTGTTCGGCAACGCCGAGAAGGGACGACTCCACTCCCAAGACTCGAACACACGATAGAAAAAGTCAAAATACTACGGCAAAAAATATCCACGTAACCTGTTGCTTTCATTCAACACTATGAAAATTTCCCCGTTTCCCACATACCAGAAAGCCGACTTCTTCGATGCCAGAACTCCCAGAGGTTGAAGTCATACTCAACCAACTCCGCTCGCACATTCTTGAAAGTACGATTAAAGAATTTCATGTACAACGGTCAGATATTATCCGAATCGGCCTATCGTCTCGCCAGTGGTACCTGGGAACACAAATTACCGATCTCATCCGAAAAGGGAAAAGTCTGATCTTTACGTGCAGAAAGAACCAACTTACACGGTATATGCTGGCAGAGCTCGGCATGACCGGATTGTTTCTCTTTCAATCTGCTAGTACCGGTTATGACAAACACATTCATCTCACCTTCACCTTAGAGCAATCAAATGAAGCCACGTTGCACTACTGGAACCCAAGACGATTTGGTCGGGTCTATTTACTCGACGCCGAACAATTAGCCCACTTCACTCAACGTCGATTTGGGATTGACCCACTTTCACTGACCCAAGAAAAGTTTCATGAGCTGATCCACAACTCACGTGGACGGATGAAGGCCTTCTTATTAAATCAGCACAAACTCGCGGGAATTGGGAACATTTACGCCAATGAAATTTTGTACGATGCTCGCATTCATCCCTATGCACAGGGCTATCGATTATCCAGAGCCGCCATCGCACGTCTTTATGGCTCCACCCAAAACATTCTTCAACAAGCCATCATTTCCGGAGGATCATCTATCCGAGACTTTCGAGCACCCGATGGATCACGAGGACACTTTCAACAACAGCATGTTATTTATCAAAAAGCCGGTCATCCTTGTCCTCGCGGATGCTCAAAGATCATCAAACGTCTCACGTCCGAACGCAGTTCATTTTACTGCCCATCCTGTCAAAAACGTACCTAATCAAAAAGACGCATACTTCCTAAGTAACCAAACACGATGGATCTGCTGGTTGGTCAAATCCGTCATGAAATGCATGAAATTTATAAGCCTTCGAATGCGGCAAAGACCAAAAGGCAAACCACCACATCTCTTGTTGAAAACAACAATGACCGGAACCCCTCGCTTCGGTGACGCAAGAAGGCGTTGCTGATCTTCCCGCGCCCGTCTTCACAACTCCACTCGACAACCAATCAAATTCTTGTCTCCTCGTATTCCCTCTGTTAGACTTCTTTTTCTGGATTCAATACAAGGGAAACGGCTTCGAATCATACGTGAAAAAATTGAAACTCAAAGAGGGAGTTGATCTGGCCAACCTGTTTGGTCCACACGACTTACATCTTCGCATGATCGAAGGAGAACTCAATGTCGATATGACCGCTCGGGGTGATGAGATCACAGTAAAGGGACAACCTGATGCCGTGCTGCGAGCGGAACGCATCTTACATGAGTTAGGTGACTGGACTCGTGACTACTACGAATTAAAACCCGACGATATCACTCGCGCTCTTCGGTCCACGGAAACAGAACTCGAGCGTCCACTCAAAAAATTTTCCCTCGACCCTTCATCAAGCAATACCAACTTGAAAAAAGGTGGCATTGTTCCCAAGTCCCCGGCACAACAATCTTATATTGAAGCCATCCAACAGTACGACCTCGTCATTGCGATTGGTCCAGCAGGCACTGGAAAAACTTACCTCGCCATGGCCATGGCCTTAGCGGCGTTTAATAAACGAGAAGTCAGTCGAATTGTCCTCGCACGCCCGGCCGTGGAGGCGGGCGAACGGCTCGGTTTTTTACCGGGTGATATGATCGCCAAAGTCCATCCGTATCTTCGCCCCTTATACGATGCGCTCTATAGTATGATGGATATTGAACGGGCCAACCGGCTGGTTGAGCGTGGAGAGATTGAAATCGCACCGTTAGCGTTCATGAGAGGACGAACGCTCAACGATGCATTTGTGATCCTCGATGAGTCGCAAAATGCGACGGCAGAACAAATGAAAATGTTCTTAACAAGACTTGGGACCCACTCCAAAGCCATCGTGACTGGTGACATTACACAGGTTGATCTGCCACCAACTCAAACGTCAGGTCTCGTACAAATCGCTGAAATCCTTCAAGATATTGAAGACATTAAATTTATTCACTTTACCGAACGAGATGTGGTGCGGCATGCACTGGTACGAGCCATTATTAAAGCCTACGATCAATATGGACAGAAGACCGCTCACGCGCAGGAATCGCGATGAGACTCACCTGCCTCCAGTAAAGAAAGTACACCCTTTCTTGATTCGGGCTATACGTAGAAATAGACCGGACTAATGTCCGTTCTTCTCCGTTCCCGGCTACGCCAAACAAGGATCAACGAACACGCCCTTCGTACGGTTGCGCAGAGGATTCTGAACAAAACCGGCGTCCCAGACTCAGAGCTCAGCGTTGAGCTCGTAGGCAACACTCGCATGCAAACGTTAAACCGACAGTATCGTCATCAGGACCGACCAACCGACGTGCTCGCGTTTCCATTATGGGAAGGACCCGGCCCTCGCACGTCATTGCTTGGAGACGTCGTCATCTCCGTACCTATGGCTGAGCGCCAAGCGGCGACCTATGGACATTCTATTGACAAAGAGATGATACACCTACTCACACATGGTATCCTGCATCTCATCGGCTACGACCATGAACGCGGACAACGTGAAGCCCAACGCATGCGGCGAAAAGAACAAACGATTCTGGAAGCACTTCAACCAATACCGAAAATCTTAAGAAAAAAATAAGACCTCGGTAATTAAATTCTCTGGTCAGTCAGAGAAAAGTTTTTACACCTTTAATGAACAGACGAGAAATGTTTATCGTCACGAATTAGGCTTACAATGGGATGGTTACAACGCTTACAAGATGGATTGACAAAAACTCGCAAGAGTGTCCAGGGCTCACTACAACGCCTGATCGGTGCAGGACCGGACCCCGCAGTTTTGGAAGAAGTTGAAGAGGCGTTACTCGGAGCTGATGTGGGAGTTCGTGTCGTCGATCGTCTAATGGAGAGAATCCGAACGGAAGGTGTGACCACCGAATCCGACGACCCCCTCCAACCCTTTAAAGATACGTTGCTACAAATTTTTCAACCCATTCAATCGGAGTCACTCGACACATTAATTCAACAGGGACCCCGTCCCTATGTTTTGCTCGCCATCGGCATCAATGGAGTTGGAAAAACCACGACCATTGCCAAACTCGGCAAGCGTTTTCAACAATCCGGTCTACAGCCGTTATTTGTTGCGGCCGACACCTTTCGCGCAGCCGCAACCGAACAACTCGTGACATGGGGAAACCGCATTGGGGTTGATGTCATTCGACACCAGCAGGGCGCAGACCCTGCGGCCGTCGTCTTCGATGGGATTGTCGCGGCCAAGGCTCGAAAAAGCGATGTCGTCTTAATCGACACGGCAGGACGGCTCCACACCAAAGTCAATCTCATGCAAGAACTCGAAAAGATGAAACGGGTGATCACACGAGAACTCCCCGGAGCACCTCACGAAATTCTCCTGACTCTTGATGGGACGTTAGGACAAAACACGATTGCTCAAGCGAAACAATTTCATGAATCGCTTGGCGTCACAGGACTGGCTCTCACTAAACTTGACGGAACCGCTCGAGGCGGTGTGGTCGTTGCGATTGCGGAAGAACTCAAGATTCCAATTCGACTCATCGGCGTGGGGGAAGGTGAAGATGACCTCCAAGATTTCCAAGCCCAAGAGTTTATTGATGCCCTTCTACAGGTAGACGGCTAACAATTCCCTATTCTGATTATACATGGACATTATTAATGCCTTCATCAATTGAGAGACACCATCAATACAGCCCAGACGCAAGCTCGAGATATGGCACACACCTGACTCTCCTGCTGCTTTGTCTCTGCTTCAGCTTCCCTTTTGACGAAGCAGCCTGGGGTATTTCACCCATGATCCCGCATCACAATCTGATCATGACCATTCAGCCAACCAACCACAGCCTGACAGTTGAAGATACGATCACATTCCCTCACACATCGGCTTTTCCTGACATGCTCGAATTAGCCCTAAATAAAAACTTGATCATCGATGAAATCCTGTTCAATGACTCCGCCTTACAACTTCAAAAAATTATACAAACACCACAATCTCCGGATCAAGAAAGTGAACATCGACTACATATTCCTCTCTTTGATTCACAATCCAAGAGCTCTCTTCCTACGATCAAGGTTCGCTACCATGGAATGATCGCCGATCACCCACGAGGTGCTCCAGGTCTTCGCTTCACCACTCCGGATAAAACCACGGGATATATTGGCCCCGAAGGCGTCTACCTCACCTCGGAAACCCAATGGTACCCAACCACTCCTCATACCCTTGCGACCTTTCAGGTCAATTCGACCGTTCCTTCTGGGTGGGAAACGGTCACACAAGGAAAGGAAACGTCTCGTACCGTGACTGAAGACAGGACCACGTCGACGTGGAGCATCCCGAATACAAGCGAAGCCCTTACTCTGGCCGCAAATCATTTCGTCAAACAGGAAAAGGTATGGAAAGGCATTACCATCGCCACCTATCTCTTTCCAGAAGATGCCCAATCGTCTGATCAGTACCTGGAGGCCACGATACAATACCTTGACATGTATACCAAGTTATTGGGACCGTATCCTTTTTCTAAATTCGCCGTGGTCGAAAACTTTTTCCCCGCAGGAATTGGACTGCCCTCTTTTACGTTACTCGGCAACCGAATTATTAAACGCGGGTACACACAGCCCTATTCTCTCGGCCATGAGATTGTTCACTCATGGTTTGGCAATTCAGTCTTCAACCATTTCTCGGAGGGAAACTGGGTTGAAGGACTGACCACGTATCTTTCAAATTATTACTATGAAGAGGTGCATGCCTCAGCAGACACCGCGCTGAAGAAACGTCAGCAGATGTTTTTCGAATATAATTTATATGGAACGCCGCCACATGAATACCCGGTCAGGCAATTCCATCACAAAGAAACTCGCGTCGACAATGCCATTGGCTACCAAAAAACCGCCATGCTCTTTCATATGCTGCGCCAAGAAGTCGGAGACGCCCACTTCTTCACGGGTATTCGAATCCTTGTCAAAGATTGGACTGGGAAATATGCTGACTGGAACACGATTGAACAGATTTTCAGTCACATCACTGGCAAAGACCTTCGCTGGTTTTTTCAACAGTGGGTCGAGCGAACGGGGTCTCCTTCCTTGAGCATTACACAAACAGACGTACAAGCCGACACTGAATACCCTGGGCAATTTCTTGTGAACGTCACGATCGTTCAAGAGGAGCCTTTTTATCGTCTTCGACTTCCGACCGTTCTTTACCTTGCCGATGGAACACAATTCGACACCGTCATTTCCTTGAACGATGACGTACAAACGGTAAGCCTTTCTGCTCCGTCTCAACCCACCCAACTCGTCATTGACCCAGACTTTACGGTCTTGCGGCGGATGTCTCGAGCTCAAATGCCTCCCATGCTCAACGCCTGGGTGACCGCTCAAAACCAATCAGTACAAATAGACGAGACAAATTCGCCAGAAATACAAGAAGCCTATCAACCAATCCTGCATCGATTACGTTTCCAGAGCTCCTCAATTATGTCTGAAACTGAGACGAATGTTCGCCTGCCACTTCAGGAGAGCTCATTCCTGGTCTTGGGGCATCCGCTCAAGAGTGACCTCGCACGACGGGGACTGACGGGTTGTGGTGACGAGGTCCAGGTTGGCGATGACTGGATTTCCATTCAAGGAGAAAAATTTGAAGGACCTGACATTGCTTGGCTCGTGACATGCCCCAATCCAAGTGACCCAGACCATGTG
This sequence comes from Nitrospirales bacterium, assembly GCA_021603905.1. GTDB lineage: Bacteria > Nitrospirota > Nitrospiria > Nitrospirales > UBA8639 > JAGQKC01. Next base: position 22,874 of record BQIU01000035.1, on the reverse strand, counting down.
ATGAGCGTGTTTCATGGATTCTCTCCATCAGCAATTTCGCGCGTGGCTCGACTCCTCTTTTTTTATGGTTGGGATAGCTATCTGGTCTTTCAACATGGAAACGTTCTCACACGAGGCCTTTTTGATCCTCCCATGAAAAATCTCACTGTTTTATTGAATGCAGCATAAGGAGAACCCATTGAACGCCATTCGAATTCACAACACATCCTCAACTCTCTACGGCTACCTCATGGCGATACTGATCATGGTTTTACCTGTTTCTCCTGGGGAAGCCAAAAACGCGTCACCGCCATCAGCCGAACCACACCTCAAAAACATTCGGCAACTCACGACTAACGGCAAGAATGCAGAAGCCTACTTTTCTTTTGGCGGGAATACCCTGGTCTTTCAATCCACCAACGATCCAGAATTAAAAACACCCTTGCCTTGCTACCAAATTTACACCATGGACTTAGAGGGAAAAAATCAACGACGAGTCAGTACTGGTTACGGCGGGACCACATGTGGATATTTTTTTCCCGGTGACCGTCGAGTGCTGTTCTCTTCTACTCATATGCGCTTTCCGAACTGTCCTCCGGCTATCAAACGAACAAAACACTATCGATGGGCATTAGACGACTATGATATTTTTTCGGCTCACGTCAGCGGCCTGGACCTCCAACGTTTAACCGCATCTCCTGGTTATGATGCCGAAGCAACCATATCTCCCAACGGCCGCACGATTGTGTTTACCTCCGTGCGAGAGGGCGACCTCGATATCTATAGCATGGAGATAAATGGAGCCAACATCAAGAAACTGACTCACCAGATTGGATACGATGGTGGGGCATTCTTTTCACCCGACAGCACACGCATCGTCTATCGCGCAAGCCATCCTGACACACCTGAAACCCTCAAGACGTACCAAGACCTCCTCGCCAAGAATATGGTCGAGCCTTCAAATCTTGAAATATTCATCATGAATGCTGATGGGTCAGATCAACATGCAATTACACAGAACGGGGCGTCGAATTTTGCGCCATTTTTTTATCCTGACGGAAAACATATCATATTCTCATCAAACGTCTCTTCGAAATCCGAAGCCAAAGGCCGCCCGGCCTTCCACCTTTACTCCATCAACGATCAAGGTGAAAAGCTGGAGCAAATCACAACACACGGACATTTCAATAGTTTCCCCATGTTCTCTCCGGACGGATCGAAAGTAGTCTGGGTCTCTGATCGAAACGCGTCAAAACCTCGTGAATTTAACGTGTTCCTTGCTGATTGGGTCCCTTGAACACGATGGACCGTTTCAGCCATTCTGACTGAACTGGAGTGATTGCATCATTTCTTCATTCTTTTTTTAATCTCGATACGCGTCCCTCCGTTTTAAGCAGGGTCCCTTCTCATATCTCTATATTGGTGTGCGTCATCGCCTCCATTGTTCTTGTGGGAGGGATCAGTGCACTGTCACAGATAGACTTTCCCATCATTCAGTTCATTCGTGCCACACCCGTCCAGGTATTGGCACAGCTTGGTCAAATCGGCAATCGACTCGGACACGGGTCAACGTTGGTGATCATCTCTCTGTTTGTGTTTCTTGCAGGGTATCTCTGGAAAAAGAACAGGCTGAAGCAAATCGGCGTGCAGACGCTTGTCGCTCATGGGATCTCGGGACTCATCACGCAAATGATCAAACATTCGATAGGCCGTCCCCGACCACGACTTGCGCATCAGGATCACTGGCAAATTGGCCCCTCCTTCCAAAGTGGGTTAGATGCCTTCCCGTCAGGTCATTCCTCCGCTTCATTTGCTGTCGCAGCAATTATTGCGAGACATTTCCCACGATACGCATGGATGCTCTACGGAGGCGCGGCCTTTGTCGCACTCAGCCGAATTATTAAGGGATCCCATTTTCCATCTGATGCATGCGTTGGCGCGTTTCTAGGCTATGTCATCGGCCATATCCTGGCACGCCCTATTCGAAATTGGCGTACCTCCCTTATAGAATCCCTCGCAACGGGCCTGCCATTTTTTGTGACAGGACTAGGACTCTTCTGGATCGCTGTTCACGAACCTGACTTGGATATTTTATATGACATCATTCTTGGGGCAGGTATTCTCGTGATGGCCGTTGGATATGGGATTCGACTACGAACACGTCTATCCGTACAAAACACCCCAAAACTCATACAAATAAAGCTCACCACAAGTTCCCTGCTCATCGCCTTAGGCATCGCCTTGTGTTCAGGATCATTCTTGATCACCACACTGGCCACCCTATCTGGTGTCGCCTGGTGGGTGGTACGCAGCCATCAGATTCACACGGCCACCGAGAGTCTTCATGACAAAGACTTACGACGTCCAGATAACTTATTGGCAAAAGAGGTACTGCTGGGATTGGGAGCTTTGACCTTAGTAGGACTGATCCATCAATTACGGGGAATACTCCCGCTGGTGTCATGAAGAACGAGAACACGCGATAAAGACATGACAGGGCATGAAAGACCAGGTTATAGCCGTTTCAGTTATGCCGAATCGGTAGAATATCCATTTGCTAAATTTAGATATCCACTACGTGATATACAAGGTCAATTGCTGCAGAGCATCCATGCGGGTATAACCTTCCGATGTTTGAGGCGTAGTATTTCGCTGTCTTGGCTACCTCTCATAAACGGGTCAGGATAGAGCCGAGTTCAACGTTGGATGCTTATTCGATACATTAGGTATTACCCAGAAACGCAGCCAAGGTCACCAACTGAAGTTAATTGGATTCGGTATAATCTTTTAGACAGTGAATGTTGTGGGGCTCGCTAGAATTTTTCTTCAACATCAAAGTATTCGTCATCAAAGTGTTTTTGCGCCACCCCGCTCGTCATGGCCGCTTTGGCCACAGCCTTGGTGACAGCAATATGAACCGTAGGGTCTAGAGGACTCGGCACGATTTCCCCACCTGGTGTCGCATCAACGATAGCCTGAACTGCTGAAAGCAGCATCAGGTCGTTGATTTTCGTGGCTCTCGTTTCAAGCGCACCCTTAAAAATTCCCGGATAGGCCAGCAAGTTATTGACATATCGTCCATCAGAATAGAAAGCCGCTCCAGCTTTCATGGCCTCGTCCTCGGTGATTTCAGGAATGGGATTACTCAGAGCTAAGATGATTTGTTGTTTTTTCACCAACGTGGGCGAAATCAATCCTTTCACCCCTGTCGTTGAAATCACCACGTCGCAGCGCTTCATGACCTGCTCTAACGTGGCACTGTTCTGACGAAAGACCTCAAGGCGTTCGACCGCAGCAGGATTCTTATCGCAGCACCAAATCGTCCGATTCGTATACGCCATGATCAACCGAGCAATGGCACTTCCGGCAGCACCGAGCCCAATTTGGCCAATCTGTACCTTTTCAAGATCTCCCTTGACGATACGGCAAGCATTGATCACAGCAGCCAGGCAAACCACGGCCGTTCCATATTGGTCATCATGCATAACGGGTATACTGAGCTGTTTGACCAACGCGGTTTCAATCTCAAAACATTCCGGCGCAGAAATATCTTCTAAGTGAATCGCTCCAAACCCTGGGGACAATCGTATAGCCGTATCAATAAATTCTTGTGAATTGGTTGTGTCGATCGGGATCGGGACCATGTTATAGCCGGTGAATTTCCTAAATAGTGCCGCCTTCCCTTCCATGACCGGCATCGCCGCCAATGGACCAATATTCCCCAATCCTAAGGTTCGACTCCCGTTCGTCAACAGCGCGACAGTATGATGGACCCACGTGTAATTGTACGCTTCGCTTGGATCTTTCTGAATAATTCGGCAGACATCAGCCACGCCTGGCGTATAAATCGCCCGCATATCATTAATGGTCTCAATCGGATGGTTGAGTTCCATCTTGATTTTCCCACCCAAATGTCGCTCAAGGACCTCATCAACGATCTGCTCAACTTTGGTTTTCTCTAATGCTCGAATCGCCTTAAGGATTTGAGCAAAGTGCTCTCGATCAATGGCAATAATGGTGACATCTCGCCAGATATAAAACTTGCCAAGCTTGCGCGTCTTCACATCCCCAATACTGCCGCCTTGCTCTGAGATCGCCGACACAAATTTCGCTAAAACCCCAACCTGGTTTTCACTCTTGTAGCGGACCATCCGAATGAATTCGGTCTTTCCGCCTTGTGCCGCCCTCATTTTCTTGGATGCCATGATCTAAGATCTCCGTATATTCTGACTGCTCATGTTTTCAGACACATCCCTCTTGTGGCTGATCTTTGAAGCAGACAAGCAAGTGGTTCGGATACACAACGTGCAGGAAAGCTACTCGGTGAGGGGAACAAGAATTATTGGATTCATGGAATAGCGTGAGGATTCACCAAAAACGTTGTATGAATTGGAAACAACTTCTGAATGAAAACAAGGTCAGAAGATATAAGACACAATTAAAGACAACTTTTGTTTGAATAGACCTTAATTACATTCAGCATATCGTATAGTGCTACTAGAGACAAGGCCTTGCTCGACGTACGCCATATTGCTCATTGTGAATCATTACGAGAAACAGCCCAAGAATGCCGTAGGCTCTTCACTCGTGTCTATGATCGAGTCACCCAGAGACTGCGCAAAGCAATCAGGCATCACGTTTCGAGAAGTGAAAACCACACATGCTACTTCTTTTGCGAAGGCGGACTCAGAAGCAGAGAAAATCCGTTGCGTTCTTGCATTAATAGATAATCAGACGCTGATACGGGCAACTGGGGCCGAAGGTGTGACTGTAAAACAATGGCCTTTTGACCGGACACATTTTCATGTGGTTCAAACTTATGATCTTCGCCAGGATTAATTTGATAGACTTTTCTCTGCGCATAGAACACTAACGACGGACGTTTTCGTCCAAACTGAATTAAACGATCCTCCGGCTTCAGGTTCAATCCTGCCAAAGAGGCCAATTGCTGTGGAGGGTCAATAAAATAGGCATGAAACTTAGGAAGTGCAAACACCACAACCACGAACACCAATACAACCATCATACCTCCGGCTACGCCAAATCCATAGAGGCGCGTCTCTTTTGAAGCAAGAAGGTAGCGGAGCCCCATGGTTCCCAGAATCACAAGAAAACCCAGAAACACAGGAATGACCTGGACCTCCATTTGACCGGCAGCCGGGAATTCTTTGGTAATTTTATCAATAAATGTTGTATACACGGCTGGAGCAGCGGCTAACGCTAATCCCAAAGCATATCCAATCGTGATAAGTAACCTTTTTGACGTCGTTAGGCCTAGCGGGGATTGCTCTTTCAAGCATCGATCCCAATAGAGCGCAACAAGAATAGCTGATGCTGGGAATAGAGGGAAAATATAGTGAGGTAATCGCGTCGCTGAGAGAGTGAAAAAGATCAGCAGCCCCACAATCCACAATGCCGAAAATATCGCAAGTCTTTCCTCTGAGGTCCCATCATTTGAGATCGTACGAAACGATGCCATCCCTTTTAAGGTGTAATAGAGCGGCATGGGCAGAAATGCACTCCAAGGGAAAAACCCTAATAACAAAACGGGAATATAGAAAAGAATCGTTCCACCATGACCTTCCATCGGGTTGGCAAAACGCCCAGTAGTATTTGCTTGAGCTGCAGTAATATAGGCCTCCCCATGAATGGTAAACATCGCGATATACCATGGTGCCGCAATCAAACCCACAAGAAGTAAGCCAAGCAGCGGATAGCCTTTCTGCCAATAGGACTTCCATTGTCCGGTCAGGCTCAGGTACGGAATAATCCCTAACAAGGGAATAATCATCCCCACCGGACCTTTGGCCAGCATGGCGCAAGCAATTCCCACATACAAACCGAAGAACGTCCACCTCTTGGGTTGATCCGATTCCATGCCGAGCCAAAAGCTATAACTGGCCAACGTCGTAAAAAATACTAATTCGGGATCGGTGAGCACCATTCGGCACACACCAATCATTTCAAGATTCAGAAGAAGCATGAGGGCACCCAAGGTGGCAATTCGCGCCCCCCCAACCTTGGAAAGAAACCCATACTGCAACAGGATCAGTCCGATACCAAATACTGCCGAGGGCAATCTGGATGAAAATTCATTCACCCCAAACACGGCATAGGAGGCACTGATAATCCAATACACAAAGGCCGGCTTGGCAAATCGTGGCTCGTAATTGAGCGTGGGAGATACCCAATCACCGGTTTCCAACATTTCTCTTGCCGCCTCAGCATTACTGCCTTCGTCTCGGTCAGTCAGGCCCAGCCCACCAAGATTTACCAACAGCAGAAGACTGGCAAGTACAAAAATCGCTAAAACATTTCTGAATGACGAATTGAAAAGCTGGTCGGATGATGACAATGAACAATTACCCATTTGAGACTTGTTTGCGCCCTTGATAAATCAGCATCAAATTTCGTGCATAGACAAAACTATTTGCGCTATTCCCTAATATAAGAATTTCATCCCCAAGATACAGAACGTAGGCCAACGTCATCACGGCCCCGGCAAAACTCAAATACCAAAATAACAACGGCATATGGCTTTGAGCTCTTCTCTCAGAAGCGATCCACTGAATAATCCATCGTGAGAAAAACAGGAGCACTCCGAAGAGTCCAACACATTTCCAGGCAATTTCCTCTCCGGTCATACTCGAAAAGTAGGTTTCAACTGCAAGCCAAAGGCCATCAATCATTGTCATAGTTTCACCATTGGAAGAGGAAATGTCCTAACGAAAAGAACGATTTTGGCTGAAGAGGGAGGAATTAGGTGTTTTCGTTCAATGAATTCTTTAAGATACGGGATGAAACGTGATTCGTCACATGTTGCTGATCGCGAATCTGATAGTTCAAACATCGACTCTGCATCCAACGTACGGCAAAGAGATCATATAAACTGGTGAACAGTCGATTACCCACTCCATACTTTGACAGTCCATGAACTCGAGGAAAATGTTGAACGGGTATTTCTGTCACCGAGAAACCATACATTTGGGCTAATGCAGGGAAAAAACGATGCATGCCCCGAAATAATGGAATCCGGTCGAGAACCGATCGCTTAAATACTTTGAGCGAGCATCCCGTATCCTGAATCCCATCATGAATGACCGCGTTACGCACGCCATTGGCCAAACGGGATGACCACCGTCGAATCAGATTGTCATTTCGTCGTTGACGTCTTCCACACACCACGTCGTACTGATTCGCGAGAGGTAATAGCTTGCCAATATCATCAGGGTCATATTGAAGATCGCCATCTAACGTCACAATCCACACCCCATTGGCATGCCGAAACCCTGCATCAAATGCGGCTGTTTGTCCATAATTACGATCAAAAGAAATGACCCGAATTTCTGAATATTCATGAACAAGGTCTTGAAACAGACGGTCACTGCCATCCGTGCTTCCATCATCGACAAAGATAATCTCAAAAGGCGCAGTTTTGGTTTCTTCTCGTCTGGAAAGAAACGTGAGCAGCTGGCGAGACAGAGGAGTAATATTTTCTCGTTCATCCTTCATCGGGATGACAACTGAAATCCACGGATGCGAATCGTCAGAGATCATAAGAAGATCGGCTGCAACATCACGGACTTTTTTGATTGAAGAACGTATTATAGCGAATCCAAATCATGAGAAGCAGGTATGCTTGGACACGATAGCCAGGAAAACCACGATTTTTTGACATGCCTCAAACGAGAGCGTTTGAATAACCCTGTTGAGGTTTGCTTTAGAAGTATCCAAGTCCAGTCGAGCCAGCCTGACTCACCCAGCGTAATTACCCACATCAAACAGTAGAAGGTTATACCCGCTTGGAGGTATTGAGCATGATTGACGTGTTATCTCACGTATTGGCTTTCAATATTATACAAGTTGGCGATTTATCGTTTCGGTATAACTGAATCGGCTATAACTCATACACACATTGATCAAACAGATGCCCCTGACAAACCAACCTAACCTATCTGATGACAAAGGAAGGGAAACTGAGGGTAGTATGTACAGACCTCCGCACGTCAAGCAAACTAGCACGACCCCAGCTCATGAACGCGCAAAGCGTGGGCATTTTACTGGATCTCAAGAAAGACGGTCAAACCCAGTGGCTCAGGCATACCCCCATGACTAAGAAACGGTTTGCATAAAGCAACAAGTTGACCACAAATTTGACGCTCATGTATGGTGAAGGTCTTGTTCATACATAAAAGATGGGGGAATATCTGCAATGACCGAACAAATCATGCAAGCCTATTTGAACGTCGAAAAAGCCATGGAAAGCTACAATGACGTCCTGAATGAATACGTCAGCAAATTGCACAAGACTGATGGACCTGATAGCACGAAACTGGCGAGAATGAAAGCGGGAACAAGAGCCATGCGGGATAGCAGTGGAATTTACTTATCATATGCGAAGTTTGTTGCGTATGGTATGCCAGAGAGCGAAGACCTCATTGAAGATGACATCCAAGCCTAACCTTCTCCTGCCTACATTGTGCTGTTCATGATTTCTGTATGAAATGTTAGTCCACAATAGTACGGAATCTGGTCGGGGCGAGCCGATTTGAACGGCCGACCTCTCGCACCCCAAGCGAGTGCGCTACCGGGCTGCGCCACGCCCCGACGACAATCATTTCTCTATAACAGCACCAATGAAAACTGAACATGGATGTACTTACAACGCATCAAAGCAAGTCATGCTCTTTTTTGTTAAGCTACACCAACCTATCGATCATCAAGCATCTTAAGAATATTCTTTAATTCAGTTTTGGCTTTTTTGACTCGCTCCCCACTGGCGCTTGGGACATTCGAACTACGCTTCCGACGGTACCAATACCGTTTCAATCCTGCAATGGTATAACCCTCTTCGTAGAGCATACGCTTAATTTCTATCACAGTCTCAATGTCAGCTTGGGAATAGACCCGATGACGTCCTTGACTTTTTTTTGGTCGAAGGAAGCTAAACTCAGATTCCCAAAATCGTAAGACGTACGCCGGAAGCTTAGTAATACCGGCGACTTCACCAATCTTATAACACGTCTTTCCGGCTTGCTTCGTCTCCACACTCATCAGGACTATCACCGAAGAGGCATACACGCCCCTCGAAATCTTATGAGTTTACATGCTTCTTAAATAACTGGCTCGGGCGAAACGTCACGACACGTCTTGGGGTAATAGCAATTTCTTCACCTGTTCGTGGATTTCTCCCCTTACGTTCCCCCTTACTTCGCACTATAAAGTTACCAAATCCTGCAATCTTAATGGCTTCCCCTTTCTTCAGACTTTCCTTGAGAATGTTCAACACATCCTCAACCCGGTCCATCGCTTCTGTTTTTGAAAGCCCCACCTTTTCACAAATGATGTTGGCAACATCAGCCTTTCTCATAATCCCCCTCAACCCCTAGTGTAGTGGTTAAAAAATTCGTGTATAACCGAAGAAACATCTCTTGTTGCTCTGGAGATGATCATCAGTGAGACATGCATCTTATTTTTAAGGTTTTTCGGTTCACTACACTAGTTGACGATGGATGTTCGTGTTGGCTCGCCTCAAGAACTTTATCTGAGGCTTTTTTCAAACGTACAGGCGATTTCATGAAATGTCAAGGAATAACAACAACTTACCATTACTCAATCAATCGCCTCCAGAGAGGGACTTTTAGAGGGACCGTTCCTCCTGCAGCAACTTATATTCTATGCCATCAACTAATGCCTGCCAGCTTGCCTCAATAATGTTTTCAGAAACTCCAACCGTTGACCATTTGCCCTTATGATCACCAGACTCAATTAAGACGCGAACTCGAGATCCCGTTCCCTGGCTTCCTGACAATACTCTAACTTTATAGTCTAAGAGCTTCACATCTCGTAATTGTGGGTAAAATTTTTCAAGTGCTTTTCGCAAGGCATTATCCAACGCATTGACCGGACCATCCCCGATCGCAGCGGTATGTTCCACAACCTCTCCAACTTTGACCATGATCGTGGCTTCAGACATGACCGGTTGCTCATTCGTTTGTCGTTTTTCAATAATGACTCGACAGCCCAATAACTCAAAAAATGGCGTATGTTCACCCAGCGCCTTCTTGACCATGAGCTCAAAGGATCCTTCAGCTCCTTCAAACTGATAGCCTTCATATTCACGGTCCTTCAAAGACGATAAGAGGCTTTGCACATGTGCATTGTCTTTCGGCAGCCTCAACCCTAACGTTTCAATTTTTCCAAGCACCGCACTTCTGCCACTGTTATCAGAAATCAAGACACGTCGGTGATTACCAATATCTTCTGGTTGAACATGTTCATATGTTAACGGGTTTTTTTGCACAGCATGAATATGCACGCCACCTTTATGGGCAAACGCGGTATCGCCAACGTAAGGTTGACGTTTATTGGGCAGGAGGTTCGCAATATCCGAAACATACAAGGACACTTTTCGAAGTTGAGCTAATCGTCCATTCTCTAAAACCGGCATGTTCATTTTTAATTGAAGGTTGGCAACAATGGAACAAAGGTTCGCATTCCCACACCGCTCTCCAATGCCATTGATGGTTCCCTGTACTTGCCGTGCGCCGGCATTGACAGCCATGATGGAATTTGCAACACCCATTTCCGCATCATTATGGGCATGAATGCCGAGAGGCACGGAGCATTCAGCCTTGACATGTTCAAAAATTTCCTTAATCTCCCATGGCATTGACCCGCCATTGGTATCACAGAGAATGATACGTTCGGCCCCGGCTTCCGCCGCTTTTCTCAAAGTTTTCATCGCATAGTCTGCATCTGTTTTATATCCATCGAAGAAATGCTCGGCATCGTAGAACACGCGACGCTGTTGGTCACAGAGATAGGCGATTGAATCACCGATCAGTTCAACATTTTTCTCTAGTGACGTTCCCAAAGCCTCCGTCACATGTAACGTCCAACTCTTTCCAAATAATGTCACGGTCTCGGTCTCAGCTGTCAACAGAGCTTGGATATTTGGATCATTCCGTACGGCATTATCCGCTTTTCGTGTGGAACCAAATGCCACAACCGTTGCCTGACTCAATGGTGTTGTCTTGATGACTCGAAAAAACTCAATATCTTTTGGATTGGCTCCTGGCCATCCTCCCTCAATGTAATGAATGCCTAGCTCGTCAAGCTTTAACGCAATATGGACTTTATCCTCGACGGAAAAGCTGACATCTTCGGCCTGCGATCCATCACGCAAGGTGGTATCGTAGATTTCCAAGAATGGCTTAACTGGGGAATGATCTGTCATGTTTAATGTGTGTTCGACACCCATCCATGAACGTCATTATTGAGGAGTGGTTGGGTCTTTATCCAATTCAAATTCATTATGCAATGACCGTAACGATAATTCTAAATATTTTTCTTCCACGACACAGGACACCTTAATTTCAGAGGTACTAATCATCATAATATTGATGCCTTCACGGGACAGTGCCTGAAACATACGAGCCGCAATGCCTGAATGCGACCGCATACCCACTCCTACGAGTGAAACCTTGGCAATATCCTCTTTAACTTCAACCTCACGTGCATTGATCATCGCCGCCACCTTTTTAACAATGGTCAGCGCTTGAGTAAGTTCGGCTCGCGGAACAGTAAACGAAATGTCTGTTAAAGCATCTTGACTGATATTTTGAATAATCATATCGACATTGAGGCCTTCCGCAGCCACAGCCCCAAACACTTGAGCGGCAATCCCAGGACTATCCGGCACACCCACAACCGTCAACTTCGCTTGATTCAGATCTCCGGCAACCCCAGAGACGAGTACCTTCTCCATATCAGCGTGTTCCTGCGTCACAAGTGTTCCCTGCCCTTCTATAAAACTTGATTTGACTTCAAGCGGCACATGATGCCTGGCCGCGAACTCCACAGACCGTGCTTGTAAGACTTTTGCTCCCAAACTAGCTAATTCTAACATTTCCTCATAGGAAAGTACGCTAAGCCTTCTGGCATTCGGGACCACATTGGGATCTGCGGTATACACACCGTCAACATCCGTATAAATCACACATCGATCTGCTTTTAAGGCCGCAGCCAGCGCAACAGCGGTCAAATCGGAACCACCTCTCCCAAGAGTCGTCACATCTGACGACTCATTAATGCCTTGAAAGCCTGCCACAATCGGGATGACCCCATCTGACAACGCGACTTTAACTCGGTCTGCCGCAACTCGTGAAATCCGAGCCTTCGTATGAGAATTGTTCGTCACAATCCCGACTTGTCGACCAGTAAAGGATTGAGCAAGAATCCCGCGTTCCCGTAACGTCATCGCCATTAACGAAATGGTGACTCGCTCTCCAGAAGACAGCAACATATCTAACTCCCGTTCGTCCGGAACGTCGCAGACTTCGCGCGCTAACCGCAGAAGGCGATCGGTTTCTCCGCTCATCGCTGAAAGCACCACGACGAGTTGATGGCCATCACGAGCTGTTCGCTCAATCAAATCGGCCACGGCATGGATTCGCTCTACACTTCCAACGGAAGTCCCACCGAACTTCTGAATAAGTAATGCCATCAGGAGGCCTCTGTCGCGAGCATCCGTGCAAGAATCCTCGTGGCATCTCGAACAGGACCTTTGACCGCATGGATTTCATCAAACAAGAATTGTGACTGCGTATGCCGTGACTCGAATGGTGAATACAACGCATAGGGAGTTGGGAAGAGCATTGACACCTGAGCGTCTTCACCAGCGCGACATCCAACGACAAGTAGACGACAATTGCCCTTCTCAGAAAATGCTTGAATAAGAGGACCAACGACCTGCGCATCAAACATTTCTATCGTATGAATCGCTGCCTGCATATCAGTTGTTCCTTCGGTATCGGGCATGGGTACATGCAAATACACGATGTCTCTCGTCTGAATTTCAGCCAAACATAATTCCACATATTGACTCAGGTCATGCGAATCATCTTCCGTATGGATCAGAGGATTCAGCACGTCCATACCTGCACTCATTGCAATGCCTCGATGCACACTTGAAGGTGAAATGGTGACATTTGGAATCGGCCACCGGTCTTTCCATTTAGGCAATTCAATCGCCTTACCAGGCCCCCACAACCAGAGACAATTTGCTGGATTGATCTCTGCTTGCTCACGTTCTTGATTGACTGGATGATGCCGAAGAAGAACGCGGGAGGCTTCCATGAGCTCTTGAACCACATCCGCGCCTTTCCCAGATGGGAGGAATGGTTCAATCGTTCGCCCACGAGCCGCCCGAGGATCGTAACAGCGACAACGGCTTGGACTTCCAATCCACACCATTAAATGGCGATGTCGTTCACCAGTATAGAACTGAATCGCTTCGGACCCAAGTTGTTCATTGGCAATGGCAATCAATTCCTTCGCATCTTCTGTGTCGAGACCTCCGGCCTCCTCGTCATCCAACGTGAGGGAAGGTCCTAGTTTTTTGTCATACCCCCGCCCATTGACTGAACCCAAGGTCACGAATTGGCAAAGAAATGCCATATCATGTGGTTCAAGAACAATGTCCAAGCTCGCGGCTTCATATGGCCCCAGCCCAGAATAGTATCGACTGGGGTCATATCCAAGCAGAGACAAATGAACCACAGCACTTGAGAGCGGAATAGTTTGGGACGCCAGAGTCAGCGTGCCGAATTCTCCCCGGCTCGCCATCTCGTCTAAATTTGGGGTTTTCGCAACTTGCAGAAGCGTCTGTCCATCAAGCTCCGGAAGAGCATGAGACGTGAGACCATCACCTTGGACAATGATCGTTTTCATTGTCAATCACAGATCTCTAATCAAGAATGAAATGACGTTGACTCACCAGGACTCCTACCTAACACCAGAATCTTCACAAAGACAATACCGCAGCAACTTCTTCGCGAGTCGCGCGAACCGTTAATGGTTGCGCCGAAATATTCATCGCCGTATCAGGATCTTTCAGACCATGTCCCGTCAATGTACAAACAACCGTCATGCCATCAAGCAAGTGATTCGCCGCTTGCAACTTAATCACGCCCGCAACAGATGCCGCGGAAGCCGGCTCACAAAATATTCCTTCTTCTCGCGCCACCATTCGGTAGGCTTCGAGTATTTCGTCATCGGTCACCATGTTGATCAGACCATCTGACTCCTGAACAGCATTCATCGCTAATTGCCAACTCGCCGGATTTCCGATCCTGATCGCCGAGGCAACTGTTGTTGGATTCTCAATCACATGTCCTCGCACAATCGGAGCCGCTCCTTCAGCTTGAAAGCCCATCATCTTCGGCACACTTCTGACTTGACCGGCCGCATGATACTCCTGGTATCCCTTCCAGTAAGCCGTAATATTTCCGGCATTTCCTACCGGAAGCACATGAACCGTTGGAGCCTTTCCCAATTGATCACAGACTTCCATGGCTGCCGTTTTTTGACCTTCTAATCGAAAGGGATTAATGGAATTCACCAGTTCAAACTCGTCATCTCGACACAACTCCTTCACAATATTGAGTGCTTGATCAAAATTTCCTTCGATTTGGATAACCTTGGCCCCATGCATGATGGCCTGCGTGAGTTTCCCAAGTGCGATATTTCCCGCAGGAATTAACACATACACTGGAATCCCCGCCTTCGCGCCATAGGCGGCAGCTGCCGCAGACGTATTGCCTGTTGAAGCACACATCACGGCTCGTGCTTTTTTTTCAAGTGTTTTGGAAACAGCCAACGTCATCCCCCGGTCCTTAAACGAACCGGTGGGATTGGCTCCTTCAATTTTCAAGTACAGCTCAACCCCTGGACAGATACGTTGAGCCAAACGCTTCGTCGGAACTAACGGGGTATTGCCTTCTTGTAAGGAGACAATGGGGGTCGAGTCACTCACCGGAAGAAACTTTCGATACTCTTCAATCACTCCGCGCCAGGGAATCATACATTCACCATGATTTCACTATTCACCATCATGACTCGCACCTTCTATTCGCAGCAACATCGGCGCTTCCGAGACAAATGGCATCCGCGTGATGGTTTGAATCGCGGCTTGAACCGAGCGCTCTGAAGAACGATGCGTCATAATGACTAAAGGAACGGTTTGACCCTGTTGCCGTCCCTTCTGCAACACTGAGGAAATACTAATATTCTGCGCTCCCAGAGTACTTGCGATTTGAGAAAGAACGCCAGGTTCATCTACGACCATGAACCGTAAATAGTACATACTGGAAATTTCTTCGATGGGTCGAAGCCGAATAGGAGCACGGTGCTCCCACTGATAGGATGCAACCGGCACACGACCAGCAATGTTCTTGAGCCGATTTCTTGCAATATCCACAATATCACTGACCACGGCGCTGGCCGTCGCAAGAGATCCAGCACCTTGCCCATACAGCACGACATCTCCAACGGCATCCCCGACGACATGAATCGCGTTATACACCCCTCCAACCTGGGCCATTGGCGAGGTCGAAGGCACAAGAGTTGGGTGAACTCGCGCTTCGATTTCATGATCGAGGTACTTCGCAATGCTTAACAATTTAATCGTATAGCCAAACTCACGAGCAAACTCAAGATCAAGCGTCGAGAGGCGTGAGATCCCTTCGGTATGAATGTCTTTGATATTGACTGTTGTGCCAAACGCCAAATTAACCAAAATGGCAAGTTTGTGCGCAGCATCGACACCCTCGACATCAAATGTCGGATCAGCTTCGGCATAGCCTTCGTCTCTGGCCCTCTGAAGCACTTCCTCGAATCCTTTGCCATCTTCCGTCATTTTCGTCAGAATATAATTCGATGTCCCATTCATGATTCCGAACATCGAGGTCACGGCGTTTGCGGCCAATCCCTCCGTCAACGCTTTAATAATCGGAATTCCACCTCCGACACTGGCTTCAAAACCGAGGTCAACCCTTGCCGATGCTGCGGCATGAAAAATTTCTTCTCCATGCACGGCTAATAACGCTTTATTGGCTGTCACGACGGATTGGCCATTTTTTAGGGCCTTGAGGATAAAACGCTTAGCTGGATCATAGCCTCCAATCAATTCGACAACAATATCGATATCCGCATCCTCAAGGACAGATTGAGCATCCGTGGTTAACATGCCATCTGGGAATGAGAGCCCACGATCTGTTGTAATATCTAAATCTGCAATTCGAACAAGCTCAATCGGTACGCCAACCCGCTTAGCAATCAACGAGGCATTGCCCAATAACACCTTGGCCACGCCACACCCGACAGTCCCTAACCCTATCATTCCCACCGTGACTCTGGATTTCATCGGCTCGCATCCCCAAGTTTAAGGGCATGTTTCATTCCTCGAACGGCCTGATAAATACGATGTTCGTTTTCCACAAGGGCAAAACGCACATATTCATCACCTCCTTCTCCAAACCCTATACCTGGAGAAGCGGCCACTTTTGCCTCACGCAATAATAACTTTGAAAACTCAAGCGACCCCAGACCTCGAAACGCTGGAGGAATACGTGCCCACACGAACATGGTCGCTCGAGGATAGTCAACCTCCCACCCGATTCGATTCAAACCATCGACCAGCGAATTACGTCGTCGCTTATAGCGTTCCACAATATCCCCTACGCATTCCTGTGGGCCATTCAAAGCAATGATACTCGCAATTTGGATCGGCTGAAACATTCCATAATCCAAATAACTTTTAATTTTTGTGAGTGCACCAATCATCTCTTGATTGCCTACACAAAACCCAACTCGCCACCCCGGCATATTATAACTTTTTGACAAAGAATAAAACTCGACACCGACCTGTTTGGCTTCTGGCACCTGAAGGAGACTCGGGGCTCGATATCCATCAAATACGAGATCGGCATACGCTAAGTCATGAACCAACCACACTTCATTTTCTAATGCAAATGCGACAATCTTTTTAAAGAACTCCAAATCCACCACACTCGTCGTAGGATTGTGTGGAAAACTCATAATGAGTATCTTGGGACGCGGTTGAGTTTGACGGTAGACTCGCGTGAGGTTTTCGAAAAAATCTCCCGCCGCCGGGTTCAACTCGACCCCGCGAACCTCACCTCCAGCAATAATCACGCTATACATGTGAATCGGATACGTCGGGGTGGGCGTCAACACCACATCCCCTGGGCCAACCATCGCCAGCGCCAGATGAGCCAGGCCTTCCTTCACTCCCAATGTGGCAATCGCTTCGGTTTCTGGGTCTAAATCAACATCGTAGTTTCGCTTATACCACCCACAAATCGCATGACGAAGCTTCGTAATCCCTCGTGATGCCGAATACCGGTGATTTCTTCCATTGCCAGCCGCCTCAGTCAGTTTATCAACAATGTGCGAAGGTGTCGGTTGATCAGGATTTCCCATTCCTAAATCAATAATATCCTCTCCACGCTGTCGTGCCTCCAGCTTCAGCGACTGAACTTGGGCAAATACGTAGTGTGGCAAACGCTCAATTCGATAAAATGGTGTCATCAAGTATGTCCGTAAAAAACTTGCAAGATCATCTGAGAAGAAAGTATTTCTCCTTGTTTTTCCAACAATTTTGTATTTTAGATCAGCTGATTCAAGCAGTCAATTTCATTTCATACAACCGACAAATGCACGAAGACAGAATGAAGACGAAAGCCTAAACCCCATTCATTTTCTTGCAGCCATATTTTCACTTCTGACATAATGCATTCCCCTTTATGTGATTGACAAAGATTTCAAGCAACAAGAGGAAATGGTATGGCCAGACTCGGCGTCAATGTAGACCATGTCGCGACCCTCCGACAAGCCAGAGGAGGACATGAACCAGATCCCATTACGGCTGCCACACTGGTTGAGTTAGCTGGGGCCGATGGAGTGGTCGTTCATCTTCGGGAAGATCGACGTCATATACAAGATCGCGATCTCACACTTTTAAAGGAAATCGTTCATATCCAATTAAACCTGGAAATGGCTGCTGACGAAGCCGTGGCAAAAATGGCGCTCAGCATCAAGCCTGACATGGTCACGCTCGTCCCTGAGCGACGCCAGGAACTCACTACTGAAGGAGGCCTGGCCGTCGTTGAACGCAAAGATCGAATCCACGAGATGATTCAACTGCTCCATGATGGGGGAATCCCTGTCAGTCTGTTTATCGACCCTGACCAGCAACAAGTACGTGCCGCACACAAAATTCAAGCTGATTCCATCGAACTTCATACAGGACGATACGCCAACACAAGAAATAGCAAAGACCAACAGACAGAATTCGAAGCCCTTGAGCAAGCCGCCAAGCTCGGATACAAACTTGGCTTAGGTGTCAATGCCGGCCATGGCCTCACATACCACAATGTGCAGCGATTAACGAAAATCCCTGAAATTCTTGAATTCAATATTGGTCATAGTATTATCTCACGCGCGATCTTTACAGGATTAGAAACAGCTGTTCGGGATATGAAAGCCTTACTCAATCCACTTCGCTGAAATAATCAACAGCAATTTATTACCCAGTCCCAAGCGATCCCGACTTCAAGCAAATCATGCGTATTCCCAACTTCATTCCGACACCAGTTGGGCCAACGGTTTTCCCTCCCCTTGTCACGGCCTCTCAAATGCAGGCACTTGATCGCCGCACCATAGAGGAGAGCCACGTTTCCGGAAGCCAATTAATGGAACGAGCCGGCAACGGCGTTGCTCAAGTCCTTGAACAACAATTTGGATCGCCTTCAGGCCAACCGATCACAATCGTGTGCGGAAAAGGCAATAACGGCGGGGATGGTCTGGTCATTGCCCGGCTATTAAAACAAAAGCGCGCGAAAATCCAGGTACTCCTTCTGGCTCATCCTCAAGAACTGACCCAAGATGCGCTGGTCATGTATAAGCGCCTACGGAAGATCGCACCCTCTTCAATGATTACAATAGAACCATCAGAATCCATCATTCAGACCTCGACCCACAAGGCCTCTCTTCTCATTGACGCAATGTTAGGAACGGGGCTGTCATCGACTGTCAGAGAGCCCTATCACACAGCCATCAACTACATGAATGATGCACAAACCCCAATCATTGCCGTGGATATTCCATCAGGAATACATAGCGATACAGGAGAGGTGTTAGGAACCGCAATCAAAGCTCATACCACAGTAACGTTTGGATGCGCCAAGATCGGTCTGTACGTGGGGAAAGGCATCAACCATACGGGAAGCATCACCACTGTGGATATCGGGATTCCTGAAGCCTATGTCAGGGAATTAGGGTCATCGCTTCACCTGCTAACTCCAGAGTCTCTTGCTGCATTGCTTCCTAGGCGAGACGAAGACTCACATAAAGGCACATATGGACATATCGGACTGATTGCTGGCTCACCTGGAAAGACTGGATCCGCAGCCTTAGCCGCTCGAGCCGCGCTCCGCACTGGTGCCGGTCTGGTCACAGTTGCCACACCTCAATCTGGTCAGTCAAGCCTTGACGCGAAGCTGTTTGAAGCCATGACATTGGCCATGCCGGAAACCAAGGCTCAGACCCTCAGTCACGCCGCACTCAAGCCTCTCATGGCATTTGCCAAAGAGCGAGATGCCATTGCGCTTGGACCGGGAATCAGTACCCATGCAGAAACGGCAAAGCTCATCAGACAATTGCTGCCTTGCCTTACGCAGCACTGCGTCATTGATGCCGACGGGCTAAATATTCTTGCGGAGCATCTTCCAATACTTTCCTCCTGCAAAAGGTTCCCAATCCTCACACCGCACCCCGGAGAAATGGCCAGACTTCTTGGTCAGACCTCAGCGAAATCTGTCAACCAAAACCGTCTCGGTACCGCGTTGAAATTTGCGAAAGCCCACAAGGTCATTCTTGTGCTGAAAGGCGCTCGAACCATCGTCGCACATCCAAGTGGCCAAGCCGCCATCTGCACAACGGGTAATCCAGGAATGGCGAGCGCTGGTATGGGTGACGCCTTAACCGGTGTGATCGTGAGCTTTCTTGCCCAAGGCCTCTCTCCTTGGGAAGCTGCACGTACTGGAGTCTGCTTACATGGACTCGCTGGAGATTTAGCCGCAAAACGGGTCGGACAAGCTGGATTGATCGCCAGCGATCTCATTGAATACCTCCCGCACGCCTTACAGAATATATTTTCAGGATGCGATGAAAGTACACCTTCATGAAACCGGGTTCCATGGTGACCCTCACTATGAATGACGAAGGGAATAGATGGACCACTCGCCTTCCATCAGTCCAAGCCACTGAATCATTGGGGCACAGGATTGGCCAACAACTCACCGGAGGGGAAATCATTGCTCTTAGGGGAGAACTGGGAGCAGGAAAAACCGTATTCGTTAGAGGGTTGGCTTCAGGAATCCTTATCGATTCAGCAGTGGTCACAAGCCCAACGTTTACACTCATACATGAATATCAAGGACGTCTTCATCTGATCCATGCCGATCTCTACAGACTGGAGCTCCCCCACGAATGGCTAGGGCTTGGACTTCAGGAATACTTCCATTCATCCTCGGTCGTGGTGATCGAATGGGCAGAGCGTATGGAAGACGATTTACCACCTGATCGTCTTGAAATCTACCTTGAGCACCAGCAACGGTCATCCAGAAAGGCGACCCTCAGGTCCACCGGACCACAAAGTCGAGAGCTCGCCTTAAAGATCTTGGAATAGTCTCTTTATCATCTCCATATGCCAGGATTTTGGAAAGATATGAGTAGCCATGGCTGAAACAGACACAACTCCATTAATGCGACAATTTCAAGAGGTGAAAGCTGAATACAAAGAAGCGATCGTATTTTTTCGAGTTGGAGACTTCTATGAAATGTTTTTTGAAGATGCCGAAGAAGCCTCAAAATTACTAGACATTGTTCTCACCTCGCGCGGAAAGAATAAAGATACTCCCATTCCACTTTGTGGAGTCCCGTACCATGCAGCCACTGGATACATCGCCAAGCTCCTCAAGGCAGGCAAAACCGTCGCCCTGTGCGAACAGGTAGAAGATCCAAAAGTAGCAAAAGGGCTCGTGCGCAGAGAAGTGGTGCGCCTGTATACGCCGGGGACCCTATTTGATAGTGATCTCCTTCCGTCAAAGGAAGCGAATTTTCTCGCCTCGATCTCTTGCATGCCCTCATCAGCTCAAGATCTCCCCAACCCTCCAATTCATTGGGGGCTCGCCACACTTGATTTATCGACTGGTGAATTCTGGGTCATCGAATATGACACCCCTCAACAACGTGAATCCCTTGTCGATGAATTAATGCGCCTAGAACCGCGAGAAATTATCTATCCCACATTCGCACCGTCAGACATGATTCGATCTCTCAAAGACCTCCGTCAGTCAAGACTGGTCGAACAAGATGAAAGCTGGTTTTACGCCGAGGAAAACCAACAGCTCCTGACGACACACTTCCAGGTTCAGAATGCTGAAGAGTTGGGACTTCCACCATTGACGAGAGGTATGGAAGCTGCGGGAAGCCTGCTTCGTTATCTTCATACGACTCAGCCAAACATGAATCATCAACATATTCAAAAACCCCGGCTTCGTTCTTCACAAAGAGAAATGGAGCTTGACGGGGTGACCATCCGAAACTTGGAACTCATTAAACCATTTACTCAAGACCGAGATTGTTCAACCTTACTCACGATACTCGATAAAACTGTGACAGCCATGGCTGGTCGTCTTCTCCGGCAATGGGTCGTCCGTCCGCTCATAGACCTGACAGCAATTCACGCACGATTAGCGGTTATTTCAGAATTCGTCAATAATCTCCGAGTTCGTAATGAACTACGAACCACATTTCGAGAAATCCAGGATCTTGAGCGATTGAATAGCCGTATTGCCCTGGGAGTCGCCACACCTCGCGATATTCTTGGGCTACAACAGTCACTGACCGTATTACCAAACCTTCGAGTACTTCTGGACTCTCTAGAAAGTCCGCTCGCCAAAAATCTCAGGAGTCACTGGGACAACTTGGAAGATATCAAAACGCTCATAACTCACACCATCAATACTGAAGCTCCACCCACTTCTGGCTTTGAAGGCATCATACGAGAAGGATTTCATAGCGAACTTGATGAGCTTCGAAAAGTCGCACGTGAAGGCCTACGTTGGATTGCGGAACTTGAAGTTCGTGAAAAAGCCAGAAGTGGCATAGAGTCGCTTAAGATTAAGTATAACCGCGTATTTGGATATTATATCGAAGTCACAAAAACACATCTTTCAAAGATTCCAGACGATTATATTCGTAAACAAACGCTCGTGAATGCTGAACGCTATACCACGGAAGAATTAACTCAGCTTGAGAATAGAATCATGGGAGCTGATCAAAAGATCAAAAACCTTGAGACATCCCTTTTTGGACAACTCCGTTTCCAAATTACGCAGGCTACGAAACGCATACAGGACATGGCTGCTATCATCGCGCACATCGACGTGCTTACGGGCCTCGCAGAAACCGCCGCCACGAATCGTTATGTCATGCCAACAGTAGACCAAGGCAGCGTCATCTCTATCCAGGATGGACGACATCCAGTCATCGAACAAACGGAAGTCTCGGGAGGTTTTATTGCAAACGATACCAACCTTGATTTAGATCAACAGCGACTCTTGTTGATTACAGGGCCCAATATGGCTGGAAAAAGTACCTACCTTCGTCAAGTCGCACTGATTGTCCTCATGGCCCAAATGGGCAGTTTTGTTCCTGCCTCTTCTGCACAGATTGGATTGGTCGATAGAATTTTTACACGAATTGGCGCATCGGATGATCTTGCAGCAGGGCAAAGCACCTTTATGGTGGAAATGGCAGAAACCTCAAAAATTCTTACCGCCGCGACATCAAGAAGCCTTATCTTGCTTGATGAAGTTGGGCGAGGTACCAGTACGTATGACGGACTCAGCATTGCCTGGGCAGTTGCGGAATACCTACTTGACCGCTGTCATGTAGGTGCGCGGACTCTCTTTGCAACCCATTATCATGAAATGACAGAGCTCGAAGAACTACGGGAAGGATTA
>BQIU01000034.1 GCA_021603905.1 Nitrospirales bacterium | reverse complement strand
TCTAAAATGCGTTCCTTGACCTTTTCGAGGTCATAGTGATCGTGATGGAGGACTTTCGTGGCTTCCTTGATGTTTAAGTTATCCTGTGACCGGTGGCTCCAGGGAAGGTCAACCATCCATTCCAAATACGTTCGGACGGTTCCAGATTCCGCGGCGTCGGGATGCAT
Source organism: Nitrospirales bacterium (assembly GCA_021603905.1). Taxonomy (GTDB): domain Bacteria; phylum Nitrospirota; class Nitrospiria; order Nitrospirales; family UBA8639; genus JAGQKC01. The sequence goes on along the minus strand of BQIU01000034.1, from coordinate 38,287 downwards.
TTTTTCCAGACGTTTTAACTGCTTTTCGCATTCCTTCAGAACTTTTTCAGGCATCTTCGCATCGGTCATACGCGTTCGAAATTCAGTGACTTCTTCCGCGCGATCGTCCAATTCCCCCAATTCTTTTTGAATGGCTTTCAATTGCTCACGCAAAAAGTATTCGCGTTGGGTTTTGTCCATCTCGCCTTTGGCTTGAGCTTGAATTTTTTGTTGCATGGAGAGCACTTCGTGTTCTTTGGCGAGCACTTCTCTTACGCGGGAGAGCCGTTTGAGCGGATCTTCAATTTCAAGGACTTCCTGCGTGGTTTCGACTTTTAATCCCAGGTTCGAGGCGATGATATCGGCCAATCGTCCGGGTTCATCCAGATTTTCAATGACCGTGAGGACATCGGGCATGATGACTTTGCCAAGACTGACCAGTTGTTCGAGCGATTCCTTGGTGGTTCGCATCAAGGCTTCATGCTCGAGTGAAGACTGGGCGATGTTGGTATCGACGATTTTTTCAATATTGACGGTGTAAAACGGTTTTGATTGTGTGTAGCTGAGGATGCGGGCTTTGGCCAGGCCTTGCACTAAAATTTTGATCCGTTCATCAGGGAGCTTAAGCATCCGCATGATCATGCCCACGGTTCCAACAGCGTGTAATTCATCAGGCTGTGGTAATTCAATGTCTTGGGTTTTTTGCGTGGTGAGAAAGATCATCCGATTGCCTGCTAACGCTTCTTCAATAGCCTTAATGGAAACATCTCGGCCAACAAACAGCGGCAACACCATATACGGAAACACGACAATGTCGCGCACCGGCAGGAGCGGGAGGGATGACGGGATTTCAGTTTGAGGACGTTCTTCCATAGCGTATGGTTCTTCCATAGTCACGTAAGAGACTTATCGCGGTGTGCGTGGTGTCGTCACGATTTGCAGGATGGCTGGAGACGCATCGAAACGGGCTTGGTCAAGTCCGATGCACCCCCGCATGAGGTTGGCCTCGATCATGGTGACGATACTAGGAGAAGGGTAAAAATAATGTCAAGGTAATATCCTAGTTCTGGAATGACCTTGCTTCCTCTGGATACTGTACTTTACAAGAATCGTATTTCAACTATATAATTCAATGTCTTCCTAAGAGTATTCAAGTCTTACAAATTCGTGGAATTCCTACTCTCCCTGTGAGCATGTTGTGTTGAACGTTCGTTGCTCCCCGGTTGGGTATGACCAATCAATATCATCATCTTGTCTAATTCAGACTTTCTCATCCACGGTTTTCATTTCATCCTTTACTCCGTGCCGGGGCGTTTGTCTGTCCATCGATCCCATGATGCCGGCAAATGGGATGATGAATGAACGACTGCCGGGTTCAATTGTGGTCTGCATTCAATTCTCCAGTTTTATTCTTCAGGGTGGCATTCCTGTATGCACTGGCGTTGAGTCTAGTGGTGTGTGGAAGCGGAGCCGATCGCCCGGCTTTGGCGGCCGACGATGACTTGAGGATTCGTTCAATTCGCATTCAAGGCACACAACATATTGATGTGCAGGCCGTCGAATCAAAGCTCACGCTCAAAGCCGGGGATCGATTTCTTTCTGAGGAGGTTCGTGCCGAAATTCAGCATATTTATGAAATGGGATTCTTTGAAGACGTACAGGTGGATACGCAGAGGAAACCTGATGGAGTCGATATTGTGTTTGTGGTTCGTGAGAAAGCCTTTAATATCGAGACGGTTTTTGATGGGAATGATGAATTATCCGAAGACAAGTTGAAAGAAAAGGTGACAGTGCAGAGTCAAGTGTTTTTGGATCAGGCGCAAGTAAATGTCAGTGTCGAAAATATCCGAAAGGCGTATCAAGAAGAAGGCTATTACCATGCGCAGGTGATTCCGGTGATGGAGGTCGTGAGCGAAAATCAGCATCGATTAACCTTTTTTATCCAAGAAGGCCCGCAGGCACATATCAAAGAGGTCACGTTTGAAGGCCGTACCATTTTGTCACGAAAGGAACTGCTCGGAGGGATGGCGACGCGGGAGTGGTCGCTCCCGTGGTCATGGTTTACCGACGCAGGAATTCTGAAGCAGGATGAGATTCCCAATGACGTCGAGCGAATCAAAGAAGCCTATATGAATCGTGGCTATCTTGATGTGCAGGTGGGCGTCCCGTCCATTGACCTCGATGAACAGAAGGAATGGTTTGACGTGAATTTTCCGATCGTCGAGGGAGAACCTTATATCGTGAGCTCGGTGACGATTAAAGGCAACACGATTTTTACAGATCAGGAATTAGAAAAGGGACTGTCGATTCGAGCGGGCGAGGTGTTTCAACGGGCTAAGGTGCGCGAGGAGGTCACGCGATTAACTGATCTCTACGGAGAACGAGGGTACGCCTTTGCTGAACCGGTTCCCGCCATCCAACCTGATCCGGAGAGCCGAAGTACCGAAATCGTGATTACCATCAAAGAAGGAGAGTTGATTCGTATCCGAGATATTCGGATTACGGGTAATGGGAAAACACGAGACAATGTGATCCGTCGTGAGTTGCGCGTGGATGAACGGGACATGATCGACTCGGTCGCCATGAAGCGAAGCTTTGAACGTCTCAATAATTTAAACTTTTTTGAAACCGTCGAAATTTTGCCGCAGCAGATCGATGAAGGACAAGTAGATCTTGAGGTGAAAGTCAAAGAGAAGCCAACGGGCTCATTCAGCATCGGCGGAGGGTTTAGTACGCTTGATCAATTTACGGCCATTGCTGATATTACGGAAGGCAATCTTTTTGGCCTCGGCTATACGGGACGAATACGTGGTCAGGTTGGTGGTCGTCGAACGTTAGGGGTGATTACCTTTCGAAATCCGGCCCTCTATGATGGCTTGACATCCATGCAGATTGATGGATTTCAAACGAATACGGACTTCTTAACCTATGAAGAGAAAAAAACGGGTGGTAATATCACTTTTGGCCGGTCGTTCTCTGAGTACATTTCCGGAAGCTTTACGTTTGTGGCTGAACGAATCAGAATATCCAACCCCCGGTCAGACGCTCCTGAACTGATTTTGCGTCAGGTCGGGTCGCAAACGACAACGGGATTTCGGGCAGCCTTATTTCGGGATTCTCGAGACTTTTTCCTGGATCCCAGACGCGGGGCCCGTGTTGGAGTCAACGCAAGCTTTGGGACGGAATTATTAGGCGGGACCAATGACTTTTATTCCGTGGCGTTTGATGCGTTGCGGTATACGCCGCTTCCAATTTGGGATCTTCGTGTGGCGACGCGGGCGCGAGTCGGGGTGGCCAAAGGCTATAACGGGGATGCGGTCCCACTGCCTGAACTCTTTTTTGTCGGCGGTATCAATACGGTCAGAGGGTTTAAGTTTGGTCGAGCGGGGCCGGTGACCGCTAGTCGTACGCTGCTGGGTGCAACCAAGCAATTGATTTTTAATGTGGATTTGATCTTCCCTATTTTAGCTGAGGCCAAGCTGAACGGCGTCGTCTTTTTCGATTATGGAGAAGGGTTTTCCAAGACCAAAACCTTTGATATTTGTTGTAATCTTCGACCAGCCACCGGACTTGAAGTCCGGTGGATTTCTCCATTCGGCCCTCTGCGGGCTGCGTATGGAGTACCGATATCCAGAAGGTCTCGAGAAAAACGAGGCGTGTTTGAATTTTCAGTCGGGTCAGTGTTTTAACCAAGGTACTGAGGAGTGACGTCAAGTATGCGTGTAACCCTTTTCTCATCTCGCTCGTGGCTTTTTGATTGTTCATCCTGCTTGCTGGTCATCTGTGTTGGACTTGGAGGGCTCACGGGATGTAAGTCAACAGCCGCAACGGTTGAACATCCTGGTATGATTGCCGTGGTTGATTTTCAGCGAATTCTTGAAGAAACGCGAGCCGGAAAAGAACTCAAAGAGTCGTTTGATCGTTTTGTGAAAGATCGTCAAGTGTTACTCGAACTGGAACAGCAAGAAATCCAACAGATGCGGAATGATCTTGTGAATCAAGGCAGCGTGTTAAGTGAAACAGCCAGACGCGAACGGGAAGAAAAATTTCAACGACGCGTGAGAGACTATCAAGTGAAAGAAGCCGCGCTGTCTCGTGAACTGCAGGGCAAGCAGCAAGATTTGATGGCGGACTTTCGATCCAACGTGACAGAGATTGTTGCGCAACTCGCGAAAGATCGTGAATTTGAGGTGGTCTTGGAACGCGGGCAGGGTTCGTCGACCCTCTATCACCGGCCTCAATTGGACATCTCTGATGACATAATCAAAGAAATGGATCATGATGACTGATACCCGACTGTCTGTCGCAATGGGATTATCGGTGCATGGGGAGCCGCTTCTCTCTGAAGCGACTTCTTGCAATGGACGACTGAATCTTCTTTATCTGTCTGTTCTGTTACGGAAGGAGGGTCATTGTGGCTGGGTTTGAAATTACTTGCCAGGAAATTCAATCCATTTTGCCTCACCGTTATCCGTTTTTGCTCGTCGATAAAATCATCGATTTTGAAGCTGGGCGACGCATTATCGGTGTGAAAAATGTCACCTGCAACGAACCCTACTTCCCGGGGCATTTCCCCGGCCAACCGGTGATGCCCGGTGTGCTGCAGTTGGAAGTGATGGCGCAAGTTGGCGCAGTGCTCGCGTTGAAAGGCGGTCAGGGGCCTGGACGGTCAATTGTCTACCTGGCCGGTGTCGATAAAGCCAAGTTTCGAAAACCGGTGTTTCCCGGTGATCAACTTAAGGTTGAAGTCAACGTGCTCAAACAAAAGTCAGCCTTTTGGAAAATGCAAGGAAACATACGTGTTGATTCAACTCTCGTCTGCGAAGCGGAAATGACCGCCATGGTGACAACCGAATCAGCAACCACTTCATGATCCGTTCTTTGGACTTGACCTTATGAACATTCATCAAACAGCCATTGTGCATCCAAAAGCTGAAATCGAAGACAATGTCAGTATTGGTCCCTATTGTCTTGTTGGGGAACATGTTCGCATACGAAATGGCACAGAGCTCATTGCCCATGTCAATGTCGAAGGCCACACGGAAATCGGCCAACGGTGCAAGCTCTTTCCCTATTCCTCGATTGGATCTCCTCCGCAACATCTGCAATATAAAGATGAACCCACGAAAGTAGTTATTGGTGATGACAATATTTTGAGAGAATATGTGACGGTCAATCGTGCGACGAGTTTTGGCGGCGGCGTCACCCGTATTGGCCATCATAACTTCCTCATGGCCTACGTGCATGTCGCGCATGATTGTGAATTAGGGAACCACATCGTCATGGCCAATGCTGCGACCCTGGCTGGGCATATATTCATCGGAGACTATGCGGTCATTGGTGGGTTAGTCGGCGTGCATCAATATGTGCGGATTGGTGACTATGCCATGGTCGGAGGTTGTTCAGCCTTAGGACGAGACGTGCCGCCATTTTTACGGGCAGCCGGGGGGTATCGTGCGAGATTGTTTGGACTCAATTCCATTGCCCTTCGGCGTTATAAGTTTAATAGTGAACGTATTGGGAATCTGAAGGGAGCATTTGATGTCCTGTTTCGACAGAAACATCCGATCAGTGAGGCGACAAAACTTGTCAGGACCCAATATGAACATAGCGTCGACGTCCTGAAGCTTGTGACATTCATTGAGAGTTCTCGACGGGGTACGTGTCGAAGCGCATCGCGGGAATTAGATGAGGAAGAAGTCTAATCTCTCGCACCGAACGCTGCTGCCTTGGACCAATCTGAAAGAAGACGGACTTTGGAAAGAGATGGACGAATCGGGTTAATCGCCGGAAATGGACGGTTTCCGATTATTTTTTCGGAGAGAGTTCGAACGCTTGGCTATCAAGTTTCGGCCGTCGCGCATATAGGTGAAACTGCTCCTGAACTCGAACAGGCGGTGGACTGGATCCAATGGGTCAAAATTGGCCAGTTTAACAAGGTTGTTCAGGCTTTCAGGAAACATGATATCCACCAAGCCGTGATGCTGGGAGGCTTTAAAAAGACGCATGTCTTTTCGAAGGTCAGTCCGGATCTTCGAGCTTTGATGCTGTTGAGTCAGTTGAAAGATTGGAATGATGATGGAATTCTTCGGGCTGTGGCCGGGGAGCTTGAACGAGAAGGTATTCAAATCATTGATTCCACGTTTGGCTTAGAAGACATCCTGGTTGAGGAAGGAGTCTTGACGAACAGAACGCCGACCAAAAAAGAGTGGGCTGATATTCAGTTTGGGTGGGAAATGGCTCGTGACATCGGCCGGCTGGATATTGGGCAGTGCGTCGTGGTGAAAAATCGAGCCGTTGTGGCGGTTGAAGCTGCAGAAGGCACGGATGAAACTATTCGGCGTGGTGGTCAGTTGGCACAAAAAAATGCCGTGGTGGTCAAACGTTGTAAGCCCACGCAAGATCGACGTTTTGATCTTCCTGCTATTGGACCAATTTCCATTGAACGAATGATTGAAGGCAAGGCCTCGGCGTTGGCGCTGGAAGCAGGACGCACAATTGTTCTTGATCGAGACCTTGTGCTTGAGCAGGCCAATGCCAATCACATTGCCATCGTGGGAATGTCGGCATCACCTGGCCCATCTCCCTCGGTGTGATGATTTGTTCGAATGTCTGAAAAAACGAAAAGGCAAGAAATGCCTTTTCTCACGGTTTATGTTTTTCCAATGAAAGTCTGTGAGTAGCAATGGATCAACTCAAGGTCGGAGTGATTGGCGTTGGGCATTTAGGACAACATCATGCAAGAATTTATTCAGGACTTCCTGAAGTCCGACTTGTTGCGGTCTCAGATATTGATCAATCCCGCGGGCAATCAATTGCCAAGCAATATCAGGCGCTGCACTACGCGCAGTGTGATCGTCTCTTGTCTGATGTCGATGCGGTCAGCGTCGCCGTCCCGACCTCACACCATTATCCTGTGGTCCGTGCCTGTCTTGAGGCGGGCGTTCACGTCCTTGTCGAAAAGCCAATAACCTCCCTTGTTGAAGATGGTCAGATGTTAGTCAAGCTGGCTACCCAGCACGGCTGCATTTTGCAGGTTGGGCATGTTGAACGATTCAATCCAATCGTTGAACTTGTCCGTCCCTTGATTCATCATCCAGGATTTCTTGAATGTCACCGGCTGAGTCCGTTTCAACCGCGCGGAACGGATGTCGATGTGGTCCTTGATTTGATGATTCATGATCTGGATATTGTGTTGTCGCTGAACCTTGGGGGCATCGTCACGATCGAAGCGTCTGGCTTAGCGGTGTTAACCGATCAAGTGGATATTGCGAATGCCCGTATTGGATTTGCGAATGGTGGGGTCGCGACGTTTACTGCAAGCCGCATCTCAACCGGGAGGCTGCGGAAATGCCGTATTTTTCAGTCTCAGTCGTATCTTTCCATTGACTATCAGAGTCGTCAAGCGGTGGTTCATCGTCGAAACGGACGCAAAGATGAAGGTGCCAGTGTTGAAACGGATCAATTCTCCGGGGCAGAAGATGAGCCGCTTCAACGTGAACTTCGAGCGTTCATCGAAGCGATTAACACGCGGTCGACTCCGCGGGTATCCGGCGAAGACGGCGTGGCGTCATTAGATTTAGCGCATCGTATACTCGAGAAGATTCATATGACCTCAGTCATGGCCTAACGTGTCAATCGCCGTGAAATGACGAATTATCCGCAACTCATCGTGAAACCAGCACCACGAATTCTTATTGTGACAGGGGAGGCGTCAGGAGATTTGCATGGTGCAAATTTAGCGAAAGCCTTATATGACTTAGATCCGCACATTCACATTGACGGTGTTGGCGGTCAACGGATGTTGGCTGAAGGTGTGCACTTACTTCCGGGAATTGAATCTGTTGATGCCATTGGTGTACCGGGGCTCAAACAGTTAGCACGTGGAATACGCACGTTGCAGCGCTTAAAAAAAATGCTGAGGGAGAACATCTATGATGCCGTGGTGTTTATTGACAGCCCGGGCATGAATCTTCGTTTAGCAAAGGCTGCCGTGAAAGCCAAGCAGCATGTCATTTATTACATTGCACCACAGATTTGGGCCTGGGGAAAACGCCGGCTCAGCGTGATCCAACGTGCGGTGAGTCGGATGTTAGTCATATTCCCATTTGAAGAACCCTTATATCGTCGGGCTGGTGTTCCCTGCAACTTTGTCGGTCATCCCTTATTGGATGTGGTGGAACCCTCTTACGACCAATCCATGGTTCGAGAGCAATTACACGTGCCAAAAGGGGGGCGGGTCTTAGGATTGCTGCCAGGCAGTCGAGAGCATGAAGTGGCGCGTTGTCTTCCCATGATGCTCGAAGCCGCATGGGAAGTGAAGAAAGCCTTTCCGGATGTCCACATTATGATTGCGAAGTCCGCTTCCGTGTCAGACGCCGGTATTCATGATAGAGTCAAAGGCTATAAGAGTTTACAGGTGACGGTTGTCGACAATCAGCCGAATGAAGTGATGGCAGCCGCTGATTTGTTATTTGTGGCCTCTGGAACGGCCACTCTGCAGGCTGCCATTATTGGAACTCCCATGATTATCCTCTACCGCGTACCATGGTTAACCTATGCCATCGCTCGCCATTTGGTTAAAATTCCTGACATTGGATTAGTCAATATTGTGGCGGGCCGTCGTATTGTGCCTGAATTGATTCAACATGATATGACGGTCACACGACTGGTTCCCGAAGCGCTTCGGCTTTTGCACAATCCACAACTCCTCGAAGACATGCGGAAGACATTTCAGGAAGTACGAGATGCTTTAGGTGAACCTGGGGCTTCTCGTCGTGCAGCAGAATGTGTCTTGGCTGAGGTGCAATCGTGAAGACGTTCCTACGTCTGCTTCGGTATGTTCAGGTCTATCGAGTTCGTTTAGTGTTGGCCTTACTATGTTCGGTTGGTGTCGCAGGCTTGCAAGCGGCCTATGCATGGCTTGTGCAGCCCCTGATGGATGGCATTTTCATCGAACAGGATGAATATTTATTTCGTGTGCTTCCAGCTATTATTTTGGGCGTAGCGTGTGTGAAAGCCTGTTGTGCCTATGGTCAGGCTTATCTCATGAGTTATGTCGGGAACTGGATCGTGGCAGATGTGCGGCATCAGTTATTTGTCCACGTTGTGCGCTTGCCCGTGAGGTTTCACGATAGGAATGCCTCTGGACGGCTCGTGGCACGCGTGATCAGTGATGTGAATGAAATGGCGAATGCTATTCCCAGTGTGATGAAAGATCTTTTTCAGCAGGGCCTGACGTTTGTGGCACTGTTAGGTGTGGTGTTTTATCAGAATTGGAAACTGGCAACCGTCATGCTGTTTATCCTTCCAGCATCGGCACTTGTCATCGTGCGGATTGGAAAGCGCTTGAGGAAACTCGCGACGCGTGGTCAGGAAAGTATGGGCGATATGGCCGCCGTCCTCAAGGAAGCGTTTGCGGGGATTCGTCTCGTCAAAGCGTATGGAAGAGAAGAGTCTGAAGCACAGCGGTTTGACGTGACGAATCGAGCGTATCGATCGGCGAGCCAAAAGTCCGCTCAGGTTTCCGCATTGTCGTCACCGTTAATGGAGATTATTGGCGTGTGTGGAACAATGGTGATTACTTGGTACGGTGGACACCTGATTAGTATTGGTGCGATGACGCCTGGAGAGTTTTCATCATTCTTTGCGGCGATGTTTATGGCATATGCGCCAATTCGGCGTCTTTCAGGGGCGAATCAAACAATTCAACGAGCCCTGGCTGCATCAAAGCGGGTTTTTGATGTCCTAGATCTGGAAACTGAGTTTGATCGTGATGACGGGAAAGCGACTCTACCTCTCATTGCCCAGTCATTAGAGTTTCGTGATGTGACGTTTTCCTATGAAGGCAGTGATCAGCCTGCTCTGCAACAGATTTCACTGACGATTCAGGTTGGCGAGGTTGTGGCCCTTGTGGGAAGCAGCGGGAGCGGTAAATCGACCTTAGTTAGCTTGGTGCCGCGATTCTATCGCCCATCGGATGGGGTCATCTTAATCGATGGACATGATGTGCGTGAGGCCAGTCGAGTATCGTTGCGACGACAAATTGGCATTGTTTCACAAGAAACGGTGTTATTTGATGACACGATACGAAATAACATTGCGTATGGTCGTGCGGATGCGAGTGATGCCGACATTATTGACGCGGCAACATCTGCTTTTGCCTGGGAATTTATTGAGCCACTTCCAAAGCAATTGAATACGCTGGTTGGAGAAGATGGGGTCAAGCTTTCCGGAGGGCAACGTCAACGTTTGGCGATTGCCCGTGCAATTTTGCGCGACCCGCCTATCTTAATCCTTGATGAGGCCACGTCGGCATTAGACTCAGAATCTGAAAGACTCGTACAGGCGGCACTTGCCAATCTCATGAGTCATCGAACCACGTTGGTGATTGCGCACCGGCTTTCTACAGTCCAACACGCTGACCGGATTGTTGTGCTTGAACGTGGACAGCTTGTCGAAATAGGCACACATGAGGAATTACTCAAGCATGGCGGGATCTATACTCGTCTCTATCAGACGCAATTTGAACACTCGACCATCGCATCATTAGAATCTAATACGGTCTAACACTATGCATGTTCCGCAGTGGATAGCGGCTCATATCATTCCAGTATTGGGAGCAAAGTGTATCCAATGGCTCGGACACACTTTATATATTAGCAAAAGAGGTGAGGAACCAGTTTGCAAATTGTATCGTGAGGGAAAGTCCGTAATTTTTGCTTTTTGGCATGGTCGACAATTAATGATGCCGTTGGCCTATCGTGGGAAGCTTGCTTATATATTAATTAGTCAACACAGGGATGGGGAACTCATCGATCGAGTCATCAGCCGATTTGGATTTCGATCGGTGAGAGGATCGACGACGAGAGGTGGAAATGCTGCTCTTCGACAATTAATTCGGTACGGACGCACGGGTGCTGATCTTGTTATCACGCCCGATGGGCCCAGGGGACCTCAGGGGACAGTGCAGGAAGGTGTGATTCATTTAGCCAAAATGACTGGACTTCCCATTGTTCCAGTGACGGTGGCGTACTCAAAAAAAAAATTTTCTCCAGTTGGGATCAGTTTATGATACCGTATCCGTGGGCAAAAGCCTTGTTTATTTGGGGCACCCCTCTGTGGATCGAATCCTTGTCCTCTCGCGAAATCCTTGAAGTGAAACGTCTTGAACTTGAACGCACTCTGGCCCAGATAACTCTTGAAGCTGAGGCTAAAGTTTCTGAACTATAACATCCGGTCTGTATTGGTTATGTGGCGGGCCAGAGACCGCTTGTTTTCATCGTTCTCTGCTTCGTAATGAGTGATGCGACATCTGTTTGTCATGCGTGGGAGGTATGGTGGGGTACTTCTTGTACAATGTTCTCCTGCTGATTGCATCTCCAGTGATCGTGTTGGGACTTTTGGCCAAGCCGCGATGTCGTCGCGGTCTTCTCCAACGGTTGGGTCGAGTTCCCACTAACCTTAAACATCTGAATTCTCCTGTTATTTGGATTCACGCCGTGTCGTTGGGAGAAGTGACGGCGGTGGTTCCCTTCGTCAAAGAGCTGCATGCACTGTATCCTCATTGCTCTCTGGTGGTTTCGACTGTTACTGAGACGGGACGTGAAGCGGTTGAGCAACAGTTAGGTCATGTCGCGCATCACTGTTATTGCCCCGTCGATTTCTCCTGGGCGGTGAAGGCCTATATTCGTGCATTACATCCAGTAGCGTTTCTTCTTATCGAAACCGAATTGTGGCCGAATCTCTTACGGTTGATGGCCGATCAACAAATTCCTGCGATCCTGGTCAACGGACGTCTCTCCTCAAATTCATTTCAACGTTACCAACGTATTCGAGGTTTTATGAGGAAAGTCCTGTCCTTTGTGACACTGTGTTTAATGCAGACTGAACGTGACGCACAACGTATCATCAATCTGGGAGCTAGCCCTGAAATTGTCCGAACGAGTGGGAACATGAAATTCGATCATGTTGATGCTCGTCCAGATATCCATTCTGTCCCCTTGTCCCGTTCCACGCTTCATCTCGCTCCTCACGAAATGGTTTTGGTGGCGGGGAGTACCCATGCGGCTGAGGAAGATCAACTTCTCCGTTGCTACAGACGGTTATGTGAAATTATGCCCTCCCTGGTCTTGCTCATGGCCCCTCGTCACATTGAACGTAGTCAAAAAGTTGAAGACAATATTCGACGTCATGGTTTTCTCTGTACCCGTAGGAGCTGTCTACAAAACGATAGTGAAACACACGAAGAACCGAAAACTCCACGTGTCATTCTGCTCGATACGAGAGGAGAACTGGCTTCGGCCTATGCCTTGGGATGGATCGCATTTGTTGGGGGAACGTTGACGCCTATTGGAGGACATAATCTCTTGGAGCCAGCTCGATGGGGAATTCCGGTATTCTTCGGACCCCATACCGATCATTGTGCTGAGGTGGCTCGGATATTATGTGATGCAGGAGGAGGGATAGAAGTTCAGAACGGAGACGAATTGTTCCGCCGGATCAAAGAGGCGAATGAAGATGCATCATGGAGTGCTCGCGTCGGACAAGCCGCGCAAAAGGCTCTTGCCGCACATGGTGGTGTGGTGAAAAAAAACATTCAAATGATTCAAACCGTCGTTCCCATGCTTGAGACGGTTCCGGTGGAGGAGTCATCAACATACGTCCTTGATAGGATGTAAGAGCGTCATGCAGAGAGAAATCCGTGTTGGGTCATGATGTTGGATCTTCGCATTCAAGCAAAAAAGAGCCTTTCATGGTTAAACCGTCATTGTCCAGGCTTACTGACCGTACTGGCTATTCCTTATGGCTTGGCAATTCAGACGAGAGGAAAGCTGTATGAGAAGGGCTGGTTGAAATCATCCCGACTTCCTCGTCCTGTGATTAGTGTAGGAAACCTGACGGTCGGTGGAACCGGAAAAACTCCGGTGGTGATCTGGCTGGCCAATTGGTTGCGGGCGAATGGAAAACAAGTTGGGATATTGAGCCGAGGCTATCGTCGGAAAAATACCGCAGATTGTGTCCTTGTCACAAATGGTCACGAGTGTTTGGTGAGTGCGGTGGAGGTTGGTGATGAACCGTTTCTCATGGCCCAATGTTGTCCAGGGGCGGTGATCGCGGTGGGCCATGATCGCTATAAGCTGGGTTCATGGGTTCTTGATCAACTAAACGTCGATTGTTTTGTGCTTGATGATGGATTTCAGCATTTATGTCTGTTTCGGGACTGCAATCTTTTACTGGTCGATGCCTTAGATCAACAAGGATTAACGGCACTCTTGCCGAGAGGACGGCTGCGGGAGCCACTTTCTGCAATACGACGAGCGACCTCCATTCTGGTCACTCGTACGAATCAATCTCCGAATTATCTCGATGTCATTCAGCCTCTTCAAGCAGTGATTGGTGAAAACTTTTCACCTATTCATGTTGAATTCCATTCCTTGTCAGTGGTGAATATCAGAACTCGTCAAGTCAAAGCTGGGGATTGGCTGATTGGAAAACGAGCCATAATTTTTAGTGGCATCGGCAACGCGTCGTCGTTTAGTCGGACGGTCGAACAGATGGGCGTGACCATCGTTAAAGAATTTGAGTTTGCTGATCATTTCTCCTATTCTGTGACAAGCCTTGAGCCCATTCGTGCTTACGCGCAACGTCATAACAGTGATGTGACCTTGACGACGGAAAAAGATGGAGTGAAAATTTCTTCTCTGTTACAGGATGGCGAGAATGTGTGGGCGATCCGTCTCGAGACCAGAATCGAAAAAGGTGAAAAAGAATTTTTGGAATTGTTGCAACGCGTCGTGGCGTAATGGATGAGGGGATATGGCCCCGAAGATGACCCAGTCGAGTGTGTATCGCAAACTATTGATCCTGCGTATCTATGACTGATCAGGATATCTCAAAAATTCTTATCCGAGCACCAAATTGGATAGGAGATGCGGTGATGTGTACACCGGCACTTATGGATGTACGGGAATGTTATCCACGCGCCAATATTACGTTGTTGGCAAGACCCGCCATTGCAGAGTTACTGAACGGTCATCCGGGCATCAATGATGTGCTGCTTTATCAGCATCAACGTACTCATGCCGGAATGATGGGCAAAGCACGGATCATTCGAGAGCTCCGATCCCACAAGTTTCAGGTTGCCATTTTGTTGCAAAATGCGTTTGAAGCAGCCTTTCTAACTATTTGTGCCGGTATTCCGGAGCGTTGGGGATATGGAACCGACGGGAGGAGTGTTCTGCTTTCGAAAGCCGTGCCGACCTTACGCACTAAAAAAAGTATACATCAAGTTCGGTATTATCAGTTACTTATTCAACATGTGTTAGGCCGTACACTTCCACGTCGGATGCAACTTGTGACGTTTGAGCAAGATGAGGAAAGTGTGAATCAACGCTTTCCTGAGATTGTCACAGGAAAGCGTGAATATGTCATTGGTCTGAATCCTGGATCCGTGTATGGTTCTTCAAAGCGATGGTTGCCTGGTCGATTTGCTGAGTTAGCTGATCGCGTGGTGGACCACATTCGTCAGAGGGCTGGTTCGACAGCAACCGTTAAGTGTGTGCTTGTCGGGGGAACGGGAGAAGAATCGCTGGCACAGACGATTGCCTCTTTGATGCAAGTGACGCCAATTATCCTATCTGGGAAAACGACTCTTCGTGAACTGATGGTCATCATTAAACGATGCTCTCTGTTTATTACCAATGATACTGGCCCGATGCATATTGCTGCTGCATTCAACGTTCCTCTTGTCGCGATTTTCGGATCAACAGACTCTGGATATACGGCTCCGTTTGGGTGGGAGGATACCGTTGTCCAGGATTCCGTGAGGTGTGCTCCCTGTTTTCTTCGATCCTGTCCGATTGATCATCGCTGTATGACGCAAATTTCGGTGCAACAGGCGTTCGATATGGCACTGTACCAACTTTCAAGAAGTGTGAAGGTGGATCATGATGCATAGCGACGTCACAGTGTTTGTGGATCGTGATGGCACCTTAAATGAGGATCCTGGGTATTTGTCGAGCCCTGATGGCCTCGTGTTGTATCCCGGTGTCGTTGAAGCTGTTGCTCGATTAAAGCAGGCAGGTTGTTCTGTGGTACTTGTTACGAATCAATCGGGAATAGGTCGAGGATATCTCACGAGAACCAACTTACAGGCTATTCATGATAAGCTAGAGAACGTATTAATGAAGGGTGGAGGGAGCTTGGATGGAATTTTTTTCTGCCCGCATCTTCCCGATGAAGGGTGTGATTGCCGTAAACCCAAGACTGGCCTCATTCATCAGGCTGTCGAGACGTTAAAAGTCTCAACCGCTCATAGCTATATGGTTGGTGATAAGCAAAGTGACATGGAATTAGCCAACAACATTGGAGCGATTGGTGTCTTAGTCACCACGAGTTCTGTGAGTCACGAAGCCATAAAAGCAGAAATGCGTGGCGGACTTCATATTGAAAGTATCACTTTAACTTTTAGTGATGCGGTAGAATGGATTCTTCAGGATGTAGTAAAGAAGCAGTGAGCAGGGTTGTTGTTGTCTGCTTGGTCTTTTGTTCATGCATTGCCAAGTATGAACTCCCTGTATTGCATTGTGTATTTCTCTTGTCATAATGAACCACGGCTCATGTCTGGTAAGTTTTACTTCTGCTTGACGCATGCATGATTTCCCCACCTAAACGAATCCTTATTTTAAAGCCCAGTTCGTTGGGTGATATCGTGCATGCCCTTCCAGCTCTTGCTTCGCTGCGTACATGTTATTCTACGGCAAACATTGCCTGGATGATTAAACAGGAGTGGGCTGAATTGTTGGATGGCAATCCAGATGTCGATGAAGTTATTCCTGTCAATTTTCGTCTGAGATCTTGGCCCTCGTTAATTCGTCGCGTTCGTCGAGGGAAATACGATATGGTGATTGATCTTCAAGGACTATTTCGAACGGGATTCCTCGCGGGTGTTTCCGGAGCATCCGAACGGGTGGGATTTGCAGCAGGACGAGAAGGCAGTCCCTGGTTCTATACCCAACGCGTAGAATTACCAATACCGATGGATCGTCCCTGGCGTTTACTCGATATGCACGCGGTAGACAGAAATCTAGCCGTGGTCCGGCACCTTGGTGCGGAGACTCAAACTCCCACATTTTCTCTTCCTGATATCGAAGCTGATCGAATCACTGTTCTGCAAAAATTGGATGAAGCTGGGGTGAAGCTTGGTGACCGACTGATTGCTATCGCTCCACTGTCTCGTGAAGAAATTAAAAATTGGCCGCTGGACTGCTATGTCGAACTTGCGATCAAATTGAGTCGTTGGCCAAACTATAAAATTGTTGTGCTTGGGTCACAATCTCAACAGTGGATCATGGAAAAGTTTTCGCAGGTGACGAAAGCGAAGTGTCTTGACATGGTTGGAAAGCTTCGTCTTCGTCAGCTTGGAAGTCTGTTGCGGCAAACAGATCTACTGATTGCGAATGATTCGGCGCCTATCCATTTGGCTGTGGCCGTGGGGGTTCCTGTTATTGGTCTGTACGGTCCCACTCATGCTGGAGCGACTGGACCGTATGGGGGACGTCAACATCGGTCCTTACAGACGGTTCTTCCTTGTCGTCCGTGCGGACAATCTACTTGTCATCACGCCAAAATAAAAGAATGTTTGACTGCAATATCTGTTGACGAAGTGCTCAGTGCGGCAGAAATTCTATTAAAAGCGTCAGTGATGGACACAAAAAATGTTGTTCAGAAACCAAATGGGAAATGAATGTATGGAATTTGTTATGAGAAGCACGAAGCCTCGAAGAAAGAAACGGTAACCGATGGCTCAGAGTTCTAAGGTTTCTGCAGTGGTCATTGCCTACAATGATGAAGCGAATATGCGTGCTTGTTTAGAGAGTTTACATTGGGCTGATGAAATTATCGTGGTCGATTCTTTCAGTACCGACCAGACGACCAAGATCAGCCAAGAATTTACGGATAAAGTCTATCAGCATGCCTTTCACGGGTTTGGGCGATTACGGAATGAGGCCATATCCCATGCCTCATATGATTGGGTGTTTAGTCTCGATAGCGATGAACGTGCATCTTTGGAAGTTCGTGACGAAATTCGTGGCTATTTAGCAGAAGGTCCAAAGGCACAGGCATACTTTGTTCCTCGACTCAATAACTTTCTCGGTCGATGGATCAAGCATTCTGGATGGTATCCTGATTATCGACAACCGCAATTTTTTCACAAATCCCATATGCAGTATCGCGAGGACCTCGTTCATGAGAGTTATTCCGTGACAGGTCAAATTGGTTACTTTAAGAATCATGTGACTCAGTATCCCTTTCGAAATATTGATCAATATATTATAAAGATGGATCGATATTCATCTTTGATGTCTCAAGAGATGCGAAAGCGAGGCCGCCGGTTTCACCGTCATCAACTGATCACGCATCCGCTGTTCACATTTTTTAAAATGTATGTGTTGCGTCTCGGGTTTCTCGACGGAAAGCCTGGTCTCATTTTGTCCGGGTTGTACGCCTACTATACCTTTACGAAATACGCCAAACTGTGGGAACTAGATCAACATGAGTCTTCATGTTGATCAAAAAAACTTTCTCGAGAAGTCTTTATGATATCAGCTAATTCAGTGAACACTCAGCAGCCACGCCTTCCATTGCGAATTTTGCATACTGAATCATCAATGGAACTTGGAGGTCAGGAGTTTCGGATTATCAATGAAATTGCTGGCATGGTGAAACGAGGGCATTATGTCGTCTTGGCCGTGCAGCCGTGCAGCCAACTGGCCATACGCGCGAAGCAACATGGTATCGTGGTTGAAGAAGTGAACATGAGTCCTGTGAGGTGGCTCTGGCTCATTGTGGTGTTTCTTAAGATCATTACGCGGCATCAGATTGAGGTGGTGAATTCCCATGGGTCAATCGATAGTTGGACTGCGGCTATTGCTGGCCGTTTCTCACGTCGTTACCCGTTGATTATCAGAACGCGTCATAAGTCCACAATGATTTCCAAGACCTGGCGCCATCGTGTGCTGTATCAACGTCTGCCTCATGCCGTCACAACGACGGGTGAAGCGGTAAGGAATCTTGTGATACAGCAAGCGGATGTACCAGCGGAGCGAGTTTTCTCGATCCCAACTGGAGTTGACTTGGAGGCCTTCCATCCTGATGTGACCGGTCATAGTCGCAAGGCGCAACATTCACTGACCGATCAGCCTCTTGTGATTGGGACTGTAGCATTTTTCAGAACGTACAAAGGATTATCCTATCTTTTGGAGGCCTTTCACATTGTGGCGTCCAGTTTTCCACACGCCAAGTTACATCTTGTGGGCGATGGACCTGACTATGCTTCGATTGTCAAAAAACGAGATGAGCTTGGTCTGCACGAGCAAGTAGTACTGACAGGATTTCAGGAAGATGTGGCACTACTTTTAGCGAGTTTCGATGTCTTTGTGCTTACGTCGATTGAAGCTGAAGGGGTTCCTCAAAGTTTGACTCAAGCAATGGCCATGGGGGTGGCGGTGGTGGCGACGGATGTGGGCAGTGTTCGGGAAGTGGTGGAACATGAAACAACCGGTCTCTTAGTGGAGGCTAAAAACAGTGGAAGCCTTGCTCACGCCATCATTCGATTGGCTACGAATCAAGAGCTTCGAGAAAAATTAGGGCAGTCAGCGAAAAGGCACATTGCTGAATCCTATAGCTTTCACGGCATGCTTGTACGAACTGAATGCGTCTATCGTGAGTGTCTTGATCGACAAATTTCAGGGAGTGTGATTGTGAGTGGCACATGAAAGTCAGTGGCTTTACCTTTATTCGAAACGCGGTGAAGTATGACTTTCCCATCATTGAGGCGATTCAGTCGGCCTTGCCAATTGTCGACGAATTTATCGTGAATGTCGGAAATTCAGAGGATGACACTCTGGAGTTAATCCGCTCCTTGGACGACAAGCGAATAAAAATTGTCGAGAGCATTTGGGATGAGACTCTGAAGCAAGATGGCCGAGTGTTGGGAATGCAACAGGATATTGCACTTTCTCATTGTTCCGGAGATTGGGCATTTCTCGTACAAGGAGACGAAGTTATCCATGAAGATGACTTACCTGTCATCCATGATGCCATGAATGCACATATTCATCGCGAAAATATTCTGGGACTGGTATTTCGTGTTCTGCATTTTAAAGGAGACTATTGGTCTCTTGATCCTTGGATGTATCGAAAAGCCACCAGGGTGGTTCGCACGAATAGGCAGATTCAGTCTTCGGCGGATGGTTGCGACTTTCGAACAGAGCAGGTAGCGAAAATGATCAAGTCAGGTCCTTCCGGACAGGTAATTCCAGCTCGAGTGTTTCACTATGGATGGGTCAAAGACCCTGAGACGTTTCGTGCCAAAAAACGTATTATGGAGTCCTGGTGGCATGGGAATACTCGTACACCTGAGGAGTTGGATCAGGAGGCGGCTTTGCAAGCGCAATTTCCGAATTATTCAATACTCAAGGATTTTAATGAGCCCCATCCCCATGTCATGCAAGCGCGACTGGCTAGGGCGAAGAAAATTAGAGCAAGACGGAATCGTTGGTTAAATTGGAAGTTTTACCGTGAAGTGATAAATCATGGATTTAAAGGGTAGAGATGAGCTCACATCCGACTTTAGCGGTTTTGGTCATCACAAAGAATGAAGAAACGCATATTGCAGAGTGTTTGGAGAGCGTTAAGTGGGCCGATGAGGTCATTCTCGTGGATGCCCAAAGCACAGATGAAACTGTGGCAATTGCCAAAAAATATACAGACCGTATTTTCGTCAGGCCGTGGCCAGGTTTCGGGCTTCAAAAGAATTTTGGCATGGAACAGGTTGGTTCTGACTGGATATTGATACTCGATGCTGATGAGCGTGTGAGTAAGGAATTGTCCGAAGAAATTCAAGCAACCCTTTCGACTGTGTCAGGTGAGACTGTGGCCTATCGCGTTCCACGGCGAAATTATTTTTATGGTCAATGGGTTCGATGGGGCGGAGCGTATCCTGACTATCAAATCCGTCTCGTTCAGAATGGAAAGGCGCAGTATAATGATGTCGCAGTTCACGAGAATTTACTTGTGAATGGTCAGATTGCGACGCTTTCAAGACATCTCGATCACTATACGGAACGAAAGATTACGGATCATTTTAAGAAATTTAATCTGTATACAACTTTGGCAGCTTCAGAAAAAGGCAAAGTCCAGAATTCTGTCTCTTGGTACCATGTCATATGTAATCCATTCGTCATATTTTTCAAGACGTATGTGTTAAAAAAGGGCTATCGGGATGGTACGCGAGGAATTATTTTTGCTGTATTTGCCAGTATGTATACCTTTGTCAAATATACAAAACTGTTCGAGTCTCACGTGACGGAAAATAATGAGTGAAAGCGATTCGGTTGAAACGCTGGGTAACCCAATTCTTATAGCCGTTTCAAGTATCAACTTATACTTGAGCCGTCGTATGACGTTGAGGTCGTCTCAATCATCCAACTGGAAGTTAATTGGATTCGCTATGGCATGAAAATTGTGATTGCTGCCTGGCATTTGAAAAATTTTAATGTTGGTCTGGGGCGGTACACGCGTAATCTCATTGAAGGTCTTGGTCGTGTTGATCAGACAAATGAATATGAAGTTCTCGTACCCGTCAAGGATTTAAATTTCCCCGACTATTCCAACGTTCGGTATCGGTTCTGTCGTTACCCTCTATTTAAGAGACGGTTTTGGGAGCAAACCGCAACGATGAGTGTGGGAAATTATGATCTTTTGCATTTTCCTTATGATTCTTGCCTTGCGATCAAGCGTGGAAAGTTTGTCGTCACGATTCACGACGTCAAGCCGTTGTTGTATCCGAAACCTACAAAACATTTCAATCTGTATGGACATATTAAACGTTTGTGTATTCCACGTCCTTTAGAAAACATCGATCATATTATTACGGTGTCAGAATGTTCACGGAGAGATATTGTCGAATATCTTGGTATTCCTCATGAGCAGATCACGGTGATTCCACAAGGTGTCGAGCATGGTCTTTTTCTCCCTCCATCAACAGAAGTGACTCAAGCGCAAGCGATGATTCCTTACGTCTTGTGTGTGGCAGGGGCTGATCCAACTAAAAATATTCAGTCCCTTATACATGCCTTTTCATTGCTGCCGGAGGATGTTCGGCATTCTCATCAATTAATTTTTGTTGGAGATATCAAAAAGCAAGGAGACCTTCCGCTATTTGTCAAGCAGAAAGGAATCGAAAAGCAGATAGTATTTGCCGGAATGGTATCAGATCAGCAATTGATACGGTATTACCAGCATGCGTCACTCTTTGTTTTTCCTTCTCTTTATGAAGGCTTCGGGTTGCCGGTTCTCGAGGCGATGGCCTGTGGTTGTCCCGTTGTGTGTTCAAATACGTCTTCATTGCCCGAAGTGGTGGGTGATGCCGCGATGATGGTTAGTCCTATGGATGTTGCCGCCCTGGAGCACGCGATGAAACAGGTTCTGACGGATCCAAGCCTTCAACACCGCATGCGGAATGCCGGCCTCCAGCGGGCCAAACAGTTTTCTTGGGAGCAAACGGCAACGCAAACAGTCCAACTCTATGAACGAGTTGCAGGTAACTGATTATGTGTGAGCTGAGAACGAAGAAAGCGAGTTGGCCGTAATCAACGAGAGTCATTCCTCCATGTCTAGCGAAGCGCCTACACGACTCTTACTCCTGGCGATACGAGCGATCGGTGATGTAGTGCTCATCACACCCATTATTCGACAACTTCGACTGGCTTACCCCGATGTCTATCTTGCGGCACTTGCCGATGGACAGAGTGCAAAGATTCTTCATCACAACCCACACCTCGATCGAGTGATTGAGATTGATCGACGTGCCGCGAGACGGTTATCAAAAACGACACAATTCAAGCAATGGCTGCAGTGCATTGCTGACATTCGGCATGAACAATTTGATACGGTTGTTGATTTATTTAGCGGGCCAAGAAGTGCCATGCTCGCATGGTTATCCGGGGCCTCTCGTCGGTATGGTGAAGAGTCTCGAAATAGGGTACGTGGCTTTCTCTACAGTCATTCTGTGGCGATGCCGCGTGACGATCGACATCTCACTGAACAAAAATTGGCCTTAGTCCACTCGCTGGTGGGAAGTATGGACTTTTACCAAGCGCCGCCATTAGAGCTTTTCCTGACTTCCGATGAATCGCAGCGTGCCTTGTCGTTGCTTGCAAATGGACAGACGACAGCCGAACGAATAGTCGGTCTTGTGCCGGGAGCCGGATCACCGTGGCGAATGTGGCCGTTAGATCGGTTTGCTCAATTGGCAGACTTTCTCGTCGAGCACTATCATGTCCGGATTGTCTTGGTCGGAGGTGCTGATGATCGTGGTATCTGTCAACGAATTTCTGAGTTGATGAACGAGCCACCGTTGGATCTATCTGGCCAGACGAGTCTCCGTGAGTTGATTGCCGTATTAGCGGAATTTGATTTAGTCATTTCAAATGTCACAGGGCCGATGCATATTGCCTCAGCATTACCGAAACCTCACGTGATCGGTCTCTATGGCGAGGCTGATACCGTTCAATATGCGCCCTGGGGAAATCGAGCGATGATGGTGACCAAAGGAAGAAGAGAGGGCGCGTATTGGCAAAAGGTGGATTATGAACAAGATTATCAGCAATTATTGGAAATCTCAGTTCAGGATGTAAAGGACGCCGTGTTTCAAGTCATGAGCGACTGGCATGTCTAGCTTACCTGTGTTGTTGTCAAGTATTGGCGTTCCTCGCTTTCTCTTCTTTTCGTGTTGGACAAGCTTTGGAAGCTACAATTGATGAACAATATTCTTATTATTAAATTGCGGTATATCGGGGATGTGGTGCTCTCGACTCCAGTCCTCTCAATATTGCGGCAGCAATTTCCTCATGCAAGCTTGGTTTGTCTTGTCAATCCAGGTACGCAAGAGGTTCTTCAGCATAATCCGCATGTCAATGACGTATTGGTGATGGCTCGGGGCAGCCTTGTTGAACAAATTCAATTCTGGCTGGAATTGCGTAGGCGACAGTTTGATTGCGTGATTGATTTGACTGATGGGGATCGTTCAGCATTTCTGACTTGGATTTCTGGCGCATCTCGACGCATTGGCTTCAATAGCGAAAACCGATGGAGAGGGAAATTGTACTCCCATTGTATTTCATCCGGAATTGCGAGTCGTCACATGGTGGAATATCACACTCAAGCCCTTACGTTTGTTGATGCACCTTCTGTTGTTCAAAAGCCTGAGGTGTTTGTCGGATCAGAACAAACGGCTCGTGCTCAGGCCAGATTAGATGAGCTGGGGCTTCTTGGTCGTCGTTGGGTGATGGTTCATCCGACGGCACGATATTGGTTTAAAGCCTGGCCGTTTGAACGATTTGCCAGTTTATGTGATCGGTTGGCTGAAAACTCCCTGTCGATTATTCTTGTTGGGGATGATCGAGACCAGGAAGTTGCCACGAAGATTCAAGAAGTTGCCAAAACACGAATCTTTTCGCTTGTGGGGAAAACGCCGCTCTTGGTATTAGCGGCACTCATGCAAAAAGCTGAATTGTTCATTGGTAATGATACGGGGCTGATGCATATGGCTTCCGCCGTCGAATGTCCCGTACTGGGTTTGTTCGGGCCAACGAACCCTGAAACGTGGGGGCCAAGAGGAAGCATGACGACGGTTATCTATAAGGGGCTGGATTGCCGAGCGTGTTTTCATCCAGGCTGTTTTCGCGGCGAAGAGAGCTGCATGAAACTAATTTCCGTTGATGAAGTGTATGAGGCGGCGCTTAAGCTTCTTCAAGAAGTGAAGCCTGCGAAGTCATAGATTATGGGTGAGAACGATTTATAGGCATCCATCTTCATCGCCATTTGTGCTATGCAGCTTTTGTCTTCTCTATGGAAATGCTGAGAGAGGGGAGTAGGTCACAGGTCTGCCGATGACAGATTCCAACCAATCCGTGGTGTCTTGCGCACTGACTGGGTATCGATTTAACCGAACTTCGATTTGAAATGTTCCTTGATGGCCGACAATACCGATAATGGCGGCTGAATCATGTCCGTTTGGGAGAATCGTGGACGTTTGAAATTCGCAGAGCGTTGAATATAGACGACCGGTCTCTCCGAGAGTGGTCAGGAGTTCAGGGAGTTCATTCATGACGCAATGGACGGAACATCGGTACACTGATCGTTTCGATGCATCAAATGAGTCAAAGTGAATTAACTGTTCTTCAGTGAATCCGGTGAGATAGGCTCGTACCGATTGGGGTTTCCCTTGCCATGTTGCCGCGAGTTGGCTGGCCGGAACAAGAAATTCAAAGACGTCAGGGGAGTTTAATTCAAATTGGCATGGTCCAAAGGCATCCGGCCATGAACAAAATAGTGGTGTGTCCTGACGAGGGGTTTGGAGGCGGACCTGTATCTGGTCGACAACGGCTTCCAATGGAAGGTCGAGTGTTTTGATCGCGGACTGAAACGCGGCTTGACGTTCGGTTAACCACAAAGGGCGTTGATGATCAGCCCATGTTTCGCCGGGTGCGATGATTTCCGTCGTGTGCACACGGACTCGGATAAAGGAATGGGCATGTCGAAAACCCAACCAGAGCATGGCATCAGGTCGTAAGGTCACCATGTGTTCTTCAATGCGCCAGGGATGACAGATTGAGCAATAGGTGTTCACGGATTGGTATTGTTGAACAACGGTGTGATATTGCCCTGCCAGTAGGAAGAAGTCTCCTTCCCATTGATCCAAAATGTGAATCAGTGTGATGTCTTCTAATGGCCAAGGGGCAAGTGCTTGAATGCCCTGTGGTCCAGAAACCTTCCACTCTTCGATATAGCAAATAATATCTTTTTCGGTATGGGCAGGGGTGAGTCCAGCCTGTTTCAATTGTTGAGTGGTCTGCAAGACCTCATCAAAAGAGAGGGGCGCTATTGTTTCCCAGCGATGTTCACGCATAACGATGACGGTTATAAAGTTTTGATGTGATCAGAACGTTTGGTCAGAGATAGTATTGACCGTATGGAAATTATGGCAACTGAGATTTGGAATGGTGCTCTCGACAGATCCTTGCCCCAAACAGCTGGCCTGCGGGACGAAGCTATGCGAAGGCTGGCGGAGAGGGCGGGATTTGAACCCGCGGTAGGTTTTACCCTACGACGGTTTAGCAAACCGTTGGTTTCAGCCAGACTCACCCACCTCTCCGCATTGTCTGTGTTCCGACTGGTGATGTTTTAGTTGTTATAAGGCGATTTGTCAATCTACACGATGAAACCCTCTCTGTGTGTCACTTTTTCGACTTCATGGGCGAACAAACACAATGTTCATACGAGGTGGTGAACTGTGAGTAGGGTGATGGCCAAATGTTCACGGGTCTTGTTGTAGGACAATCTATGATCGCCCACTCATCTTGTTGGTTAGTATGTGTGTTCCGAGGGTTACCGGTGCGCTCTATGAGGAATAGGGCTGGGCGGCGTGAACATTTATGCCTGACCTTGTGGACCTTTGAATGTGGTTTCATTATTCTTATCGTTCATGGTATTCACCATAGTTTCCATCAGTGCAGAAAGTTTTTTATATTGAGGGTGATCTGGAGTCAACGGTTGCCCATTCTCGTCTCGCATAAGATCTTCCATGCCGGCGACCAAATCGTTCATTTCTGGAAATGGTAGGTCTGATTTGCTTTTTTTTCCCATGTGCTGCATCCTTTTTCTTGAATACGAATAGGTTGACGAAGGTGTTGTTATGAGTGTTTATCCTGTTCGAGAATACTCTGAATGATGGTCTTGAGATTTTCTTCCGTTAAATTTGCGACTCGAATATTTCCATCAATCACAATGGTTGGTGTGTGCGTGACTTTAATGCGTTCTCCCCAGGCTTTTCCTTTTTCGAGTGTTCGATAAGGAACGCCGCTGGCTAATCCTTTTTCAAATTCTTCAACATCAAGTTCTAGCTTTTCAAGCAACAATCGTCGTATGGTTTTGTCGAAGACTTCAATTTTTTTCCCATGAATGGCGCCGAATAATGCATCTTTCATTTCAGGGCCCTTGCCCATCGTCACGGCTTGTTCATACATTTCAAACGCCGTAGGAAGTTTGCCTGGCATGACTGGAAATCCGATGAGTCGAGCTTCGAATTCATCTCCGAACTCTTCTGCAAGCTTGGTGACGACAATTTTTTCAAACATGTGGCAATGCGGGCAATAGAAGTCGGCAAATTCAAATAGGATAACTTTCCCTTTTTCATGTTTGGATGGTTCATCAAGCAGTTCATATTCACCTTGAATCGTGTTACTTGTTGCCCCAATTGCCAAAGGGACAGTCAGAGAAAAAATGACGACACAGATGAGCCAGGCGAAGGATGAGCGGGCGGTGTCCATGCGAGTACCTTTCCTAAATATTATAACTGGCGGTCTGTAGCAAGATGGTTTGATGTACGCGAATTCTTTCTCTCAGGCTACCATGATAGTGACGAGGGTTCAACCTAAACGAACGAGAGACTCTAGGGTGAGTTGGTCTCACTGGCTGCTTGATAGCCGTTCGAAAGGCCACGCATGCTTGACAAATTTCACGTAAGGAGGACAGGAGAATGAAGATTGTAAGTCTTGATGATTTTCAAGAGTTTTCTTTGGAGAAAATGAAAAAACACAATGTATTTCAATCTATGAGGTTTTTTTGTGATGTGTATTGTCTTGAGCCGAAACAAGAGCAAAAAGGTCATGTGCATGCCGACCAAGACAAAGTCTATCTTGTCATAGAGGGGAGTGGAATGTTTCAAATTGGAGGGGAAAGTCATGTGCTTGGGCAAGGGCAGGGGACGATGGCTCCTGCCGGTGAGGAGCATGGTGTTATCAACCATACGGATCAACGACTTCGAATCTTGGTATTTATGGCACCGAATCCTTCTTAAGCCACTATATGAAGGGAGAGACTTCATCGAGGTGAGAGTATTCCTGGAAAAATTAGCTTAACTACGAACATGAAGAACTGACATGGAGTTACCGATTTTACATATCGGAGATGATGTGACGCAGGAGGCCTTGGAAACCCTTGTCCAAGCGGTTCGAAGCGCAGGAGGGCGGGCTCTCTTTGTGGGAGGATGTGTCCGGGACGCGATTCTTGGTATCTCTTCCAAAGATCTTGATATCGAAGTCTATGGCATTGCTCCTGAGAAGTTGAAGCAACTCTTAGGTACCTATTTTAAGATTGATGTCGTTGGGGAAGCATTTGGGGTACTCAAAATTTATGGTTGGCCTATCGATGTCTCCATTCCGCGTAGGGAATCGAAAGCTGGATTGGGACATAAGGCTTTTGACATTTTTTCTGATCCAACGATGACTCCCAAAGACGCTGCGATCCGACGAGACTTTACGGTGAATGCCATGGCCTATGATCCGATGACTCGCGAGCTGATTGATCCTTTTTCAGGCTTCCAGGATCTTCACGATCATATTCTGCGTCATGTTGGGGAACAATTTTCGGAAGATCCGCTCAGAGTGCTTCGCGGACACCAATTTGCTGGGCGATTTTCCTTAGAGGCGACACCAGAGACCATACGGTGCTGTCAAAATCTCGTGACTGAATATGACACCCTGGCGATCGAACGTATTTGGGGTGAGTGGTACAAGTGGGCGGCACAATCTCAACGGCCTTCGGCTGGCTTGCACTTTCTTCAGCAATGCGAGTGGCTTCAAAAATACCCGGAGTTAGCGGCACTTCAGGAATGTCCGCAGGATACTCGTTTTCATCCTGAAGGGGATGTTTGGATTCACACGTTGTATGTTGTCGACCGGGCAGCTCGAATTGCCGAACGAGATGGTTTAAGTTTGGAAGATCGGGCCGTATTGGTCTTCTCGGCATTATGTCATGACCTTGGAAAGCCAGAAACCACGGAAGTTCTTCCTGACCGTATTCGTTCACATGGCCATGCCGGAACGGTTGAGACGTTTCAACATTTTCTTCAGAGTGTGGGGATGCCGCTTGGATTAAGGAATCGTGTCATACAGCTCTGTCGATATCATTTGACGCATATTGACTTTGTTGGATCTTCTAAGCATGTGCGGCGTGTGGCCGTGGCACTCGATGAGGCAGGCGAAAACATAGAAATGTTGGCGCGACTTGTCGAAGCCGATCACAGTGGCCGACCTCCACTGCCGCAAGAGCTCCCGCGCAACATGGCAGAGATGTTGGAGGTCGCTCAAAAATTAGAAATCCACACTCAAGCTCCAAAGCCATTGCTCATGGGTCGTCATCTTTTGGCGATGAATGTGCAGGCTGGTCCTCTAATGGGGGTTATCTTGAAAGCAGCATTTGAGGCTCAACTAGGAGGGGAGTTTGATACCATAGAGGGAGCTTGTCGGTGGGTACAACAGCACTATTTCGAATAGGGGCATGTTGGGTCTATTCAGGAAAACAGGAAAAATTCGCAGGGAACGGTGGGTACGTTAGTGCCCGCCAGCTGACAAGAACTTCTCGTCGTCTTTTTTTCTTCCACAATTCACTCGCCTTCATTATCTGTTTCTCAGAAGTCGAATTGCTCCATTGAGACATCAAGATACCTCATTTTTTTCACTCACGGAGATCTCGATGCCCAGATTGAAAATTCTCAGTACCGTTGAATGTAAAGAATTCGATCCGTCGTCGATCTTCACCGGTGCTCAACTTCATGAATTTCCGTTCTCTTTGCCAGGTTGACCAGCAAGGAGGCTAATCGTCGCTCTGCGGAATGGAGAGCAAAACCTTTGGCGCTATTTTGAGCTTCAGAAAATAAATTCATCTTTCTGGCAAAGTAGCTCGACAGTGTGCTTTTCGAGTTGTTCCCGGTCCACCGCGTTCAAACGATGAAAGAGCGGCAAAGTTTGAAAGATGCTTGGGTCCGACATGGTGGTAAATGATAGTCAGACAAGCCGCTTCGCAGTTTCGACGATGACGCGTGCACTAATTCCATATCGGTCGAGTAATTCATCAGATTTACCGCTGTGGGGAATTTCTCGAACAGCAAGTTTGTGAAGACGAATGCCTTCGCCTGATAAGGCGCTCAGCACGGCATCGCCCAATCCGCCATGCGCATAGTGATCTTCAACCGTGAGGAATGTGTTCGATGTGGCACGGGCGCAGTCAAGCAGTGTTTCCGTATCAATAGGAACAATACTATAGAGATCGACAATCCGAACATGAATGCCGGCTGCAGCTAATTCGTCATAGGCTTTCAATGCTTCAAATAACGTGACGCCAGCGGCCACAATGGTGAGGCGGTCTTGGTCACTTTGCCGAAGAACTTTCGAGCCTCCAATATGAAAGATATCATCATTGCCGTAGAGGATTGGTGTCTTGGGTCGGCTGGTCCGCATATACACCATGCCGTCATGGGAGGCTGCTGATTGGACCAAATGATACGCGCAGACGGCATCGGAAGGGTATAAGACCGTCACGCCTGGCTGCACCGACATCATGGCTAAATCTTCGAGCCCCATTTGAGACGGCCCGTCTTCGCCGATGCTGACCCCGGCATGTGACCCCATCAATTTGATATTGGCTTGACTGATGGCTGACATCCGAATGAAATCGTAGGCCCGAGTCAGGAAACAAGCAAACGTGGCGGCAAATGGAATCTTCCCGCACGCCGCAAGTCCTGCTGCCGCGCCAACCATATTTTGTTCGGCAATGAAGTTTTCAAAAAACCTTGTCGGAAAGCGTTGTCCAAATTTATCAGTGAAGGTAGAGTTTTTGACGTCGGCATCAAGGGCGACCACTAATGGATTCACTTCGCCTAAATGGACCAGGGCTTCTCCAAACGCTTCACGGGTCGCGACTGACTTTTGAGTATCATATGCCGGAGGCGCGACTGGTAAGATGTTGGCTGGAGTCGTCTCGTGTGAAGTGGGAGCCTGAATGGTCGGAGGACCTTCTTCTGTATTCAAGAATTTCGAGAGTTCTTGAATCGCTTTTTGGGCATCTTCTTGACTCAGCGGTTTTCCGTGCCAGTTCATTTTATCTTCAGCAAAAGAAATTCCTTTGCCTTTTAGCGTTTTGGCTAAGATGACCGTTGGTCGGTCATGCGTATTCGCGGCTTCTTGAAATGCCTCAAGTAAGGCCGAATGATCATGTCCGTCGACGGGAATGGTATGCCAGCCGAATCCCTTCCATCGTGCTTGATACGCCTTTAGATTATGTTGGAGTAGAGTCGGGTCGGATTGTCCAAGGCGGTTGATATCGACAATGGCGCATAAGTTGTCGAGTTGTTTGTGCTGAGCAATTTCCGCAGCTTCCCAGACCGATCCTTCCACCGATTCTCCGTCACCCATCAGCACGTACACGCGGGCATCGTTTTGATCAAGAAATTTATGGTTGAGGGCAATTCCGACACCACCACACAATCCTTGGCCGAGCGAACCCGTGGCCATATCGACAAAGGGCAATCGAGGTGTTGGATGACCTTCTAAATCGGAACTGAGTTTCCGTAAGTTCAAGAGATCGTCGCGTTTGATGAATCCAGCCTCCGCCCATGCGGCATATAGAAGCGGAGCTGCATGTCCCTTCGATAAGATAAATCGATCATTCCCGCGGTCTTTCGGATTGGCGGGATCATAGTGCATGACAGCAAAGAACAGCGTGGCGACAATGTCAGCTGCAGAGCAACAACTGGTCGGGTGACCGCTTCCTGCTTCGGTTGTTCCTTGAATACTATGAATGCGTAATTGAGTGGCGTAATGCTGCAGCGATTGAATTGACTGGCCAGAAGCAGTAGGTGACACGATAGACTCCAATTGTTTGGTGAAATAGAATGGACGTAATAGCCCTCGAATCGACGATAGCGAAACTCGATAACTTCCAGCAAGGGGAAACTCCCTCACGCCGTACATGACCTGTTATAAGTACTGGAAGCATATGGAAACGGCTATAGGATAAGTACGGTAGCAGACGTCTCCCATCCAGTCAATTTGTGGATGATTAGATGAGACCTCTCTTGCCTTTGCCTCAAATAAGATAGGCCTTCTTTTAGAGGAAAAGGTAGGTGACCATACAAAATAGAGCAACTCATCAAACGATGGTATTGAGGTATCGTACTAATGTGAAATTAATAGACAAGGAGGAAGGTGAAATGAAAGCGCAGGACTCGCATTTAAGTAGTTTGCAAACTCACGGGGTGGTTGATTGCTGTGTGCGGACCTTGATCGATAGGAGTGCGAAAGGCAGCCTGGTCTTGCTGAGTTGTCTCTGGGTGTTTGGATGCAGCACTCCGGCTGAGACGAAGCCAGATCCTTCCAAGGAGGAGATTCGAAGCGATGCTGATCGATTTTTTGAAAAAATGGAACGGGAAAAACATGGTGAGTAGAAACGCTAGCTCTTATTCGCTATGTGTCTCGAAATGTGATGAAGAGAAGATTGCTATTTTTTGACAGTACTGTGCAAAGCGGCGTAGAGAATTTTTCACGCGCATACCTGATTGTCAGCAGCTGTTAGTGGTATTCATGCCAGGTTGTCAGGTCTGTCTGTCGCGTTCAAGAATTGGTACATGCGTGCGAAGAATTACTGCCCACCTTATGTCTTCGATGCTTTTCTCTGGTCGTAGTTAAGTAGTTCTGTGTAAACCACTCTCCACTCACCTGAGTTTGATAGAATGGCGTCCGTTACAATTGGATTGCCCTCACTCGCAGAGATTATCTATGTCAGATCGATCGTTTCGCACCACACCATTGCCGACTGACCAAATGCCTTCTGGCATTTTTCATCTGGTGGCCAATGAAGGCGCTGAGCGCTTTAGTTTTTACGGCATGCGCGCCATTTTGGTCGTCTTTATGACTGAACTGTTGTTGAGTCAGGATGGCGTTCTTGACGTCATGACCGAGGCTGAGGCACGTGCCCATTTTCATTTATTTACCTCAGCCGTATATTTTTTCCCCTTCCTAGGGGCCTTATTGGCGGATGGGTGGTTGGGGAAATATAATACGATCATTCCCTTGTCTCTCGTGTACTGTGCAGGACATTTTGCGTTGGCGGTCGATCAAACGCGTGTGGGTTTGTTGATTGGGCTCACGCTCATCGCGATTGGCTCGGGTGGGATTAAACCCTGTGTGTCGGCCGTGTTAGGTGATCAATTTGGTGTGCGGAACCGGCACCTCCTCTCCAAAGCCTTTTCCTGGTTTTATTTCTCGATCAACTTTGGCGCGTTTTTTTCCACTTTACTCACGCCGTGGTTGCTCAAGCATTATGGCCCCGATGTCGCTTTTGGTGTACCTGGCCTGCTGATGTTGTTTGCGACGTTGGTCTTTTGGTTAGGTCGCTATAAATATGTTCATGTCCATCCTGATCCTCGCCAGTTTCTTGCGGAATTAAAAAGTGCAGCAGCGTGGCACGCAATCCTCAAACTCTCCGGAATATTTTTGTTTGTTGCGTTTTTTTGGTCACTCTACGATCAGACCTCTTCGGCTTGGGTCCTACAGGCAAAACACATGGACCGGCACTGGCTTGGGATCGATTGGTTGCCGTCTCAGGTCCAAGCCGTCAATCCTGTTCTGATCATGATCTTTATCCCAGTCTTTACCTATGGCATCTATCCCACGATTGACCGGGTTTTTCCACTGACACCATTGAGAAAAATTTCAATAGGGTTTTTTGTAACTATGTTGGCATTTGTGATATCCGCTTCTATTGAGGAGCAGATTGAGTCCGGGCTTCGACCGAATATTGTGTGGCAGCTCTTGGCCTATGTGGTGATGACCGGAGCTGAGGTGATGGTCTCAATTACTTGCTTAGAGTTTTCCTATACTCAAGCACCGCTTAAGCTGAAGTCGGTCATCATGTCTCTGTTTTTGCTCTCTGTGTCCCTGGGGAATGCGTTTACGTCGTCCGTCAACTATTTCATCCAAAACCCTGATGGAACAACATGGCTCAATGGGGCTAGCTACTACTATTTTTTTGCTGGAATTATGTTCGTTGTGGCCATTGTCTTCATCTTTGTCGCAAAACGGTATCATGAGGAGACGCATTTCCATGGAGACGTGTGAGCCATGGCTGAGGCGCGAGAAAACAGAAAAAGTACCGTATCAAACTATCGCCTAAAGACAAGTGTTTTTGTATGTGGATAACCTGTGAGAGGTTTGAAATCTCTTGCCTGGAAAGGATGAAGCCGTTCTGAAAAATATTTTCAATGGAGATAACGAATGATTTTCAAGAATTTCATCATAAGATATGGAAATATTTGAATATTTAAAGATTTAACCTCATGAGGGTTTTGGAAATAAACTGTGTGATGGCGCGTAAATTATTTATGAAAATTTGGTTGATTTTTTGTCTGTGAATTGCTAGGGGATAAGTTTATTAGGATCGAATGCCTAAGTAGTAATCAGGTTGGTGTTTTGGTAGACGGTCGGAGGGGGCGTGAGTACTCGGTTAAGTCGAGTCGTGATTGCTTGCTGAGCCTTTCTAGTCCTGGGTTAAATAGAGAATTTGGTTGACTCGGAAGGCTTCAGCATAATGCTGTGTTTGGATATATTGGGAATGAAAACACCGCCCGTCAAAAATAATTAGTCGGTTGGGTTTCATCTCGATGAGATGAAGGAGTTCCCAATATTCGTTCCCATCATTGATGTATCGATTTTCCTGGCAGGCAAATAACGGGTTGAAAATCATACTATTTTGAAAGTTTTCGTATCCTTCCTGATTATTGAGAAATTCATCACTCAATTCCAATCGGTCTGCGAGGGTGCGAATCTCCTGATCTGGGATTCTGGGCAA
Organism: Nitrospirales bacterium; assembly: GCA_021603905.1. Lineage (GTDB taxonomy): Bacteria > Nitrospirota > Nitrospiria > Nitrospirales > UBA8639 > JAGQKC01. The sequence continues at coordinate 4,555 of BQIU01000034.1, read as the reverse complement.
TCGTTCCAAATTTGTCGGTTTGTGTCGAAACAATCCTGTGCCTCCTGCGCAAGACTCCTGCGGATTGAGCCAAATCATGGCTGTGATGTCTTGATCAATGTGTGGCTGACGTTGTCCAACATTGAGGCGATAGCGATTGTTCGTGATTCCAGAAAAGACAACTGGCTGTGGGGTAAATGCTGAACGCAAGGGGGCGTCCCAAAGTTTGCTGATAGTCTGGATGAGTGTTTGAGTATCTCTCTGAGCTGCAGCACGGACGCCTGGAAAATTTCCGATTATTTCAAATTGATTGGTGTAGGGAAGTTCAAGAGCAAAGGTGAGGATTTTCTCAGGATATCGATAAAAATGATCGGCGGTAACGACTTTATGCTTTCCTTGTCCGACGAAATTGACGGTAACGTCAAAATCGGTATTGATCGTAAAGAGGTCGTCATCGATATCCATAAGAGACTTAAGGAAAGCATGACGTGGATAAATTCGATAAGACTTTAAACTTCGAGGGTGAATAATGCCCATATCTTTGGTGCGAGTCAAATCCTGACAAGACAGACAGAGGCAAGGATAGATCTGGTGGCCATGAGTTATGTCGTCGATAGGCCTTCGTATGAGTCTTGAAGGAAGAGTGAGGGGGTATTGAGGGACACAGTCTCGTTACCCAGAAATTGATGGATTGTTCCTTTTGTGTGCGGGTTTAGCAGGTCTGTAGCAAGCAGAATTACGAGGCCGTCATGACTTGGTCTTACTGGATCTCGCGAATGGCTGCCATTTTGCGAAACTTTTCATCTCGTTCATGTAAGAGCGTCGTTGGTGAGAGCTTGTCGAGTTGCTGAAGGGTTGAATCAATAGTGTGGAGGAGTTGTTGAGCCGTGGTTTCAACATCACGGTGTGCACCTCCCAATGGCTCGGGTATTACCTGATCCACGATGCCAAGCTTCAGAAGTTCAGGAGCCGTCAGTTTCAGCGCTGAGGCGGCTTGAGCAGCTTTTGAGGCATCGTCCCATAGGATCGCAGCACAGCCTTCAGGAGAAATGACGGAATAAATTGAATGCTCCAGGATAAATACTCGGTCCGCAACGCCTAAGGCTAACGCGCCCCCACTTCCACCTTCTCCTGTAATGATGGCGATTATTGGCACATGCAGACGTGCCATGGTCATCAGGTTTCTCGCAATGGCTTCAGCTTGTCCATGTTGCTCCGCATCAATTCCTGGATAGGCGCCGGGCGTATCTATAAAGGTGATAATCGGACGCTGAAACTTTTCAGCCATTTTCATGAGGCGGAGAGCTTTGCGATAGCCTTCAGGATTCGGCATGCCAAAATTTCGTCGCATGCGTTCTTTTAAGGTTTTCCCTTTTTCTTGTCCAATTACCATGACGGGCCGTTCTTTTAGGAGAGCAAATCCCCCTATTATGGCATGGTCATCGCCAAATAAACGATCGCCATGAAGTTCAAGAAATTCTTGAGTCATGCTCTCAAGATAATTTGAGATGGATGGACGTTGGGGGTGCCTGGCAATTTGGCTGTGCTGCCAAGGCGTGAGGTTCCCGAACAGTTCGATCTCCAGTTCGTTCAGCCGAACGGTTTGTTTTTCAATCTGATCCAGCACCGACTGTTTTTGTGAATTTGATTTTCTAAGACGACTAATGCGCTCTTCTAGCTCACGGAGCGGTTTTTCGAAGTCGAGATATTCTCTCACAAGGTTCTCCCTATCATCTGCAGTTAGGCGTGTAAGGTCACAGTAGACTTGCCAAGGATGTGCTCAACCTCTTCCATGAACTCGGCATTGGGGAGTACCCCCACGTTTGGGAGAGGAGAGGTTTGCGCGCGAAGGTGACTCAGCAACGAGAAGTGAATCGAGACAGAGACCGGCCCCGGATGACGTTGGAAAATGCTTTGAAGATGATCTAGGCTGGTATCTTTCGTGACCGTTTCATCAATAGTAAGGGTCAAGGACTTAATTTTTCGAGACAGGAGTTCCTGGATTGGCTGAATGGCGGTGGCTTTGACCCGGGTGCCACTGTCCATTTGATCAACGGTTCCCGTGATCTGAATAATCGCCTCAGGCACCATATGCTCACCACTGTTTTTATAGAGTTCGGGAAAGACGATAATTTCAACGGTGCCGTGAAGATCTTCAAGCTGGAGATAGGCCATCGGATCTCCGCGTTTTGTCGTATGGTTCTTGATCGAAGAAACGACGCCACACAATTTGACATCTTTTCCCTCTCGAACCTCTGAAAGGGTGGCGGTTGTGCCGGTTGAAAATTGTTGAATGGCGGCCGCATGACGATTGAGTGGATGGGCGGTGATATAAAACCCGGTCAATTCTCGTTCGTTTTTCAATAATTCCGGTTGCGACCATTCACTGAGATTCGGCAGGGTAAATTCCAATGGCGTCGGTGAGTCCGATGACGTGTCTTCTTCCATCACTTCAAAAAGGCTGGTCTGACCATGACGTTTTCGACGTTGAACGGTATTCGCTTCCTCCAGCGCATTCTCTAAAATAGCCATGAGTTGGGAGCGGATGAGTTTCATGGAATCAAATGCCCCGACTTTGATCAGTCCTTCAACGACCCGTTTATTGACCTTCTGTAAATCAATTTGGCAGCAAAAGTCATAAAACGATCGAAATTCGCCGTTTTCTTCGCGTGTGGCCAATATACTTTCGACCGCCCCGCCCCCCACATTCTTAATCGCCGCCAACCCAAATCGTATACCGTCGGGGACCACGGAAAAGTCTTTCCCACTTTGATTGACATCCGGTGGAAGAATTTTGAGCCCGCGCTCACGACATTCAGTGAAATAGCCCACCATTTTATCGGTATTGCCCATTTCAGTGGTTAATAAGGCCGCCATAAATTCGGTGGGGTGATGAGTTTTTAAGTAGGCCGTTTGATACGTCACTAAGGCATAAGCGGCTGAGTGTGACTTGTTAAAGCCGTAGCCCGCAAAAAAGGCCATTTGGTCAAAAAGCTTTTCGGCTTTTTTCTCTGGAATATGTTTGTGTTTGGCCCCTTCGATAAATAAGGCCTTTTGCTTGGCCATTTCCTCATGTTTTTTCTTACCCATGGCTCGCCGGAGAAGGTCGGCTTGACCCAGGCTGAACCCGGCTAATTGGTTGGCAACGGCCATGACTTGCTCTTGATAGACGATCACGCCATAGGTTTCTTTCAAGATGGATTCGAGTTGTGGCGGATCGTAGATGGTTTTTGAGGGGTCTCGCTTTCGTTTGATGAAGTCATCGACCATTCCGCTTTCCAGTGGTCCAGGGCGGTAGAGCGCAAGAATGGCGATTAGGTCTTCAAAGGTTTCCGGTTTGATCTTGACGAGCAGGTTCCGCATTCCTGAACTTTCAAGCTGGAAAATGCCGGTGGTTTTCCCCGTCGCGAGCATAGCATAGGTTTGCGAGTCCGTGAGCGATATATGATTAATGTCCAGGTGGGTATCTTCGGGTTTATTGGCATTGATGAGGAGCACGGCACGATGAATCATCGTGAGTGTTTTGAGCCCAAGAAAATCAAACTTGACCAGCCCAACTTTTTCCACATCGGTCATGGTGTATTGGGTGACGATTTCGTCATTGCTGGTTTTGTATAGCGGCACATGCTCCATCAACGGCTTTTGCGAAATGACCACCCCGGCGGCATGCGTTGAGGCATGCCGGGCAAGACCTTCCAAGGACTGAGCCGTATCCATGAGGTCTTTCATTCTTGGGTCATTCTCGATGAGCTCTTCGAGCCGCGGTTCTTGAGTCAGGGCATCTTGCAGCGTGATATTTAATTGAGTAGGAACGAGTTTAGCGACTCGATCTACCTCGGCATAGGGAATGTCCATGACACGTCCAACGTCACGGATAGCCGCTTTGGCACCTAATGTTCCAAAGGTGATGATTTGACAGACGTGTTCTTCTCCATATTTCTCGATGACGTAATTGATGACTTCTCCGCGACGGTCCATGCAGAAGTCCATGTCGATATCCGGCATCGTGACGCGTTCGGGGTTTAAGAATCGTTCAAAGAGAAGATTATAGGACAGTGGATCTAGGTCGGTAATCCGGAGTGCGTAGGCGACAAGACTTCCGGCCGCTGAACCTCGTCCAGGCCCAACCGGAATCCCGCGGGAACGAGCAAAGTTGATGATATCCCATACGACCAAAAAGTATCCGGCATAGCCCATCGACGTTAAAATTTCGAGTTCGGCTTTGAGTCGTAATTCATAGGCATCACTGGCAATGCCCGTTGGGCGTTCACGAAGTCTGGCGGCTAGGCCTTCTTCGGTGAGTGCCTTGAGGTAGCTTTCACGAGTCTGTCCGTCTGGCACAGGATAATGCGGGAGATAGGTTTCACCAAATGAAAGTTTCAGATCGCAGAGTTCGGCGACTTGGCAGGTATTCAAGACCGCTGAAGGAAGCTCAGAAAAATCCGCCACCATCTCTTCTGTGGATTTGACATAGAGTTGATCGGTATCAAACTTCATTCGAGACGGGTCTTTGAGGGTTTTGCCCGTTTGCAGGCAGAGCATGATTTCATGTGGACGGGCATCGCGTTTTTTGAGA
>BQIU01000033.1 GCA_021603905.1 Nitrospirales bacterium | reverse complement strand
AGCTCTGGAATGCGAGTTTTGCGGAGATTGCCTGGCTGTTTGTCCCGTTGGGGCTATCACCAATAAATATTCAAAGTATGCCTATAAGCCCTGGCAGCTCAAAAAAACGACCACCACCTGCAATTACTGTGGTGACGGATGCCAAATGTATGTCGAGACAAAAGATACGGAAGTCACGCGCGTCACCTCACCGTTATCCTGGAAAAATAAATGGGGTGATCGAGACGATACCGTGAATGGGCATGGAGGACTCTGTGTACGAGGCCGTTTTGGATTCCAGTTTATCGACAGCAAAACTCGCTTGACATTACCCTTGGTGCGCACTGAATCCGGCTTGTCGGAAACACCGTGGATTGATGCACTTGATATCGCTGCCGGACGTTTAGCCTATATCAAAAAGACCTATGGCGAACAAGCGATCGCTGGCATCATCACGGCTCGATGCACGAATGAAGACTTATACGTCTTTCAAAAGTTCATGAGAACAGTTCTTGGTACGAATCACATTGATAGTAGTGCACGGTATGGGCATGTGAATTTCGTTCGTGCCGTGCAGCATGCGCTTGGGGTCACTCGCATGACGAATACTTCTGAAGAAATTACACGTGCGCAAGCCATTTTGCTTGTTGGCTCAAATGTAACAGAAACCAATCCTGTCGCCAGTCTCCGTGTCAAGGCGGCCTTAGGCATCTATAAGGCCCGTGTTATCGTCGTGGACACTGCGCAAACCAATATCGCAAAACTGGCATCACATCCGACCATGGTGAAACCGGGAACTGAAGGCTTGTTTGTCCAAGGATTGGTCAAATCGGCGATCCAGCAAGATTTCGTTGATGAAGATGTGGTGAAACAATCGCCTCAAGCCTTTGCAGCCTTACAGCAAGCGACTGAATCGATCTCTCTTGATCACATTGCTGAGCAGACCGGGACCTCTGTCTCTCACATCAATGAAGTCACGAAGATTTTTGCTGAGGCCGATCGTGCCATTATCTTTTGCGGTGAGGGAATTGTCCGTCAGACCAACGGATACCATAACGTACTCAATTTGATCGATCTGTTGTGGATCACGGGAAAAATTGGAAGACCCGGTTGCGGCATTAACACGTTTACAGAAGAAGCCAATGAGCAAGGGGCCATTGATATGGGAGTCGGCCCTGAGTTTCTTCCTGGCGGACTCGCCTATGACAGTCCTGCGGCACGAGAGAAATTCGCCAATTCATGGTTGACGGAACTTCCGCCTGTGGGAGAAGGAGCATCCCTCTTAGACATTCTCAAAAGATGCCAAAGTGGTGAAATCAAAGCACTCTATGTCGTCGGCGAAAACCCGTTGGGGACACTTCCGGCTTCATGTGAAGTGGAAGCGGCACTCAAGAATTTGGAAGTGTTGATCTGCCAGGACCCGTTTATGACGGAAACCGGTCAACTCGCTCATATCGTGTTTCCAGCCACGACATTTGCTGAAAAGGATGGAACGATGACCAATCAGGAGGGGAAAGTTCAATTCCTTCGACCCATCTTCGATCCGCTTGGTGAAAGTGCCATCGATTGGCATATCATGGCCGGCATTGCGAACGGTCTCGGGACTTCACTTGAGTTTGAATCCACCAACGATATTCAGAGAGAAATCATGAAGGTCATGCCGGGCTATTACAATCTTGGCCAACCGCCCAAAGTCGAGGTCAACCCTCAAGCCTATTTACAAAATGGGTATGCGAATGAAGTCCCCTCTCGCTATCACCAATCATCTCAGCAAGATCAGACTCCACGACCGTTTACGTTAAAGATGATTCAACTGCTTTATCACTCCGGAAAACTTTCGACTCAAGCCTCAGGACTCATGGCGATTGCTCCGAACTCTAAACAATTGTCCATGCATCCCAAAGATATCGAGCAACTCGGGCTTTCATCTCACGATCGGGTTCGTGTGACTTCCGATACCATGAGTGTGGAGTTAGGCGTGAAGTCGGATCTGACTGTCATGCCAGGAAGCTGCAGCATTCCTGAACATTTCAACGATCCACCAGTAAAGGATCTGATGCCGATGCAGGTCGATCCGGATACTCACGTACCGTACTTTAAACTTGCTCAGGTCACACTGGAAAAAGTTTGATTTAAATAGTGTCGTTTCCTTAAATTCATAGCAAAAAAATGAAATGTTTCACTTACTAAACCCTTTCGAAAAACGATGCTCACATCTTTAAGGTGATACCACGAACATTGGAAGCACGACACTAAGGACTTTTTGATGGCGACGAACTCCAATAATTTTTATAAAAAAATCCTCGATGCCGTCTTTTTTCGCGAAATTTGGGATGCGATGAAAGTCACGTTCAAACACATGCTGCATCGCCCCATGACCTTTGAATATCCGAGAGAAAAAAGAACGATCCCTGATGCTCACCGTGGCGCACTAGGGCTGTTGCGTTACGACGACGGCAAGGAACGTTGCGTCGGGTGCGATCTCTGCGAAGCCGCTTGCCCGTCTCGTTGCATCAAAGTCATTAGTGAAGAAGACAAGTCTCTTCCCCTAGAACGGTATGCCACGGAATTCTATATCGATATTACCAAGTGTGTGTTTTGTGGCTATTGCGTTGAAGCCTGTCCGGTTAATGCCTTAGCCATGACCAAGCTATACGAATTCTCCACGCACGATAAGCGGACCCTCCTTTTTGATAAAGAGCGACTGTACGATATTGGCGAACGATACATCGATGACGCCAAAAAATATCTCTATGCGCATAACCAAGAAAAAGAGGGGGAAGAGAGTATCGCTTACCGCTACCATTTCCCTGTCCCTGTTGAAAAATCTCAGGATCCTTAAGATTTCACGATGATGTGGTTGCTTTTTGCGTACTTTTCCACGGTAAGTATCGTGGCCGGGGTCATGACTGTGGCCTTTCGAAATCCCGTGCACTGTGGACTCGCCCTTTTGACACTCTTACTGCATGTGGCGGGACTTTTTGTGCTGCTCAATGCAGAATTTCTTTTCGCCGTTCAAATCATCGTGTATGCAGGAGCCATTCTTGTCCTCTACCTCTTTGTCTTAATGTTACTCAACCTCAAAACTGAAGAACAGCATCTGCATCGCAAATATGCGCTGGTACTCTTTGCGTCCGTTGGAATCTTCTGTGAACTCTTGTTCCTGCTATTACAGTCGCCCTATGGTGGAGTCAAGGGAACCGCATCCCCGGAAGTGCTGCTCGCAACAGGACCAAGCCAGGCCATCGGCATTACGATGTTCAGTGATTATTTACTGTTATTTGAAATCGTCGGAGTGTTCCTGCTCGGCGCCATTATTGGTGCCATTGTCCTGGCCAAAACACCATCGACCATTGAGCCAAAACCCGAGTAACGGACGAACTCTGATCTCATAAAGATTGACTTATGATACCTGTTGAAGCTTATGTCGTCGTCAGTGCTGTCCTCTTTATGACAGGCCTGGTTGGCGTATTGGTCCGGCGTAATTTCATCGTCGTCCTCATGTGTGTTGAAATCATGCTGAACGCCGCCAATATCAATTTGGTGGCCTTCTCTCATTATCTCGAATCGATGGCTGGCCAAATGGCCGCTCTATTTATCATTGCCATTGCTGCTGGAGAGGCTGCAATCGGGCTTGCCATTATCATCGTCGTCTTCCGTGGAAAGATTGCCACCAATGTCGACGAAATTAATATCTTAAAGTGGTAACGTGTTTGATCTTTTAGTTCTGCTTATTCCCATCTTTCCGCTTCTTGCCGTCATCGCAAACGGAATATTTGGGACTCGCTATCCCACCGAACTGGCCGGACGACTGGCCTTTGGCTCAGTGGGTCTCTCATTCCTCTGTACACTCGGTGTCTTGGGCCATGTCATTTCCGATCCCACGCCGAAAGAAGTGGTCGCCTACTCCTGGATATATGGAGGTGACCTTTCCATCGATCTTGCATTCCTAATTGATCCCTTGACCACAGTCTTTTTGATGGTGATCACAGGTGTAGGACTCCTGATTCACATCTATTCGATTGGATACATGCACGGAGAAGAAGGCTTCACCCGCTTCTTCACCTATATGAACTTGTTCATGGTCTCCATGCTGCTCTTAGTCATGGGGAACAATTATCTGGTGTTGTTTATCGGCTGGGAAGGCGTCGGCCTCTGCTCCTACCTGCTCATCGGGTATTACTACGAAAAGATTTCTGCCGGAAAAGCGGCCACGAAAGCTTTTGTGGTGAACCGCATTGGCGATGCGGGATTTCTGCTCGCGGTCTTTTTAATTTTCACAGAATTTCGAACACTTGATTATCTCAAAGTCCTCGAACAAGCCCCACAGCTTTCTACAGGCATGGCCACGGCTATCGCCTTGTGCTTGCTCGTCGGAGCGGTTGGGAAGTCAGCCCAACTTCCATTGTACACATGGTTGCCTGATGCGATGGAAGGTCCCACACCGGTCAGCGCCTTGATCCACGCAGCAACGATGGTTACCGCTGGGGTCTATATGATCGTGCGGAATCATGCCATTTTCGACATGGCCCCTGTGGCATTAACCACCGTTGGACTTGTCGGTGGTATTACGGCGTTGTTTGCCGCCACCATTGGGCTTGTGCAAAACGACATCAAACGTGTCTTGGCGTATTCCACCGTCAGTCAATTGGGCTACATGTTCCTCGCCTGTGGCATCGGTGCATACACGGCCGCCATCTTTCATGTCGTGACTCATGCGTTTTTCAAAGCTCTCTTATTCCTTTCGGCTGGCGCGGTCATTCATTCTCTCAACGGTGAACAAGATATTCGGAAAATGGGCGACCTGCACAACAAAATTCCCATTACCTATAAGGTCTTTTTGATAGGCACGATTGCCATTGCCGGCATTCCACCATTAGCCGGATTCTGGAGCAAGGATGAGATCATGGCTCATGCCTTCATCCATCACCATTACTTTTTATATGCACTCGCGGCTATTGGCGCGTTCTTGACTAGTTTCTACATGTTTCGACTGACGAATCTCACGTTCTACGGGACATCCCGCGTTGATCCTGAAGTCGAATCCCATATTCACGAATCACCTAAAGTGATGACGGTTCCCCTCATGGTTCTTGCCGGACTCTCCCTCGTGGGCGGATTATTTTTAGGGTTTCCTCCTGAACATGGCTTACTCCATGGTTTCCTGCACGATGTGGCCACCCCTCTTGGAGCAACGGCGCATGAAGTTAATATCGGCCTACTCCTTGGCCTAGCCAGCTTTGCCACACTGATTGCTGTATCAGGATGGGCATTAGCACGTTATATGTACATCACAAATCCAGGGACCGCTGACGAATGGATGCAAAAAGCTTCGGGAGTATATACGACCCTACTCAATAAATATTATGTTGATGAATTCTACGACAAGATCATCGTCGAACCGTGCAAACGACTCGGCGAGTTATGGGATTGGATTGACCGAAATATCATTGATCGATTTATCATTGGAATCGGCAATATGACTGACGTGAGTGCCGCAGGCATCACCTGGACCGAGAAACATGTGATGTATGCCGGGCTCAACATCATCGGTTTTGGCCATCACTTAGCGGCCTTGGCTTGGAGAAAACTCCAAAGTGGTATGGTTCATCACTATGCCGCCATTATTATCATCGGCTTAGCCATATTGGTCCATGTGGCCTTTCTCTGGTTTACCAGTGCGACCGCACTTGGACAGTAATTTATAGCGAATCCAAAGAAGGCCCAGATAACCATTTTCATTAACTTCGCGCGGTTACACATGTTAAGCATTAAAGGGTCATTGAAACGGCTATAAAGTAAAACGAAACGATGCAAGAAGAATTACAAGCAGGGTTTCCCATTCTGACGTTCCTCACGTTCTTTCCGCTTTTCGGCGCCATGATCTTGTGGGCCATGAAAGATCTGGACCTGATCAAGAAGTCGGCGTTGGGATTTGTGGTCCTGGAATTTGTCGTCTCGGCTTGGCTACTGATGGGATTTGTCCCTGACACCGCTGCCATGCAATTCTCCGAACACTATAGCTGGATCCCGCAACTTGGCATCGGCTATCACATGGCGGTTGATGGAATCAGCATTCTGTTTGTCGGACTCACAGCATTTCTGTCGGTCCTGCTCATGCTCTATGCTTGGGATACCGTCAAAATCCATCCCAAGGCCTTTTTCATGAGTCTCCTGGCACTCGAAACCACCATCATGGGCATTTTTGTGTCCATCGACCTCATTTTATTCTTTGTGTTCTGGGAACTCATGCTCATCCCCAGTTATTTCATGATCAAGCTGTGGGGACTTGGTGCACAGTGCCAGTATGCAGCCTTGAAATATGTCCTCTATACGCTGTTAGGCAGCGTCTTTATGTTAGTGGGATTCTGCCTTCTTGATTTGAATTACTACTCTGTGAAACAAACCTATAGCTTTGACTTGGTGGAACTGCTTTCGGTCCCCATCCCGATTGGACAGCAATTGTTGATTTTCTGGCTCATCTTTCTCGGGTTTGCGTTTAAGGCACCGGTCTTTCCGTTTCATAGCTGGCTCCCTGATGCGCTAACGCAGGGCCCTATTCCCACTTCGGTCCTGTTGGCCGGCATTAAAATGGGCACCTACGGCTTCCTGCGATTTAGTTTCCCCTTGCTTCCTGATGCCTCTCGTGATCAGACCGTTGTTGCTATTGTGATGACGCTTGGACTCATTGCCATCGTGTATGGGGCTATTGTCGCCATTATTCAGCCAGACTTCAGACGGCTCTTGGTGTTCAGCAGCATCAGTCATTTAGGATTTGTGGTCATTGGTCTTTTTGCGTTGAATTTTCAAGGCATTCAAGGCAGTCTCCTCACGATGATTAATCTGGGATTCAGCACCGCAGGCTTGTTCTTTTTTGCTGGATTTGTCTATGAACGACTGGGACATACCAATGTCCATGAATGTAGCGGGCTCGCGAAGAAGATGCCTCTGCTGGCAACGTTCCTCCTCATTATCGGCATGGCCTCAATTGGCCTTCCCGGAACAAACGGCTTCGTCGGTGAATTCTTAATTTTACTTGGCGCCTTTCAAGCGTACTGGGTCTACGGCGCTATCGCCGTCACTGGGGTCATCTTTGCCGCCGCCTACTTTTTATGGTTTTATGAACGCGCCATCTTTGGCCCTCTCAAAGAAGGACTCCCTGCGGTTCTCAAAGATCTCAACACGAGAGAGTGGGGAATCGGCGTCGCGTTATGCGTCATGATTTTCTGGATCGGGCTCTACCCATCTCCTTTCTTGCGCATGATGAATGGATCGGTACAAGAAGTCGTTGATCGACTCAATCATGGAAATACGACAGTTTCAACACCAGCGCCTCACGTGCTCAGTCAAGTGAGACAGGATTAATCGCATGGGTGAATATTCTCTTCTGATCATTCTCTTCGCGCCGTTCATTGGTGCGATCGGACTCATTTTTGTCCCAAGAAAAGAAGAACTTCTGACGCGTATGGTCGCGGCCGTGTCATCCGGCATTTGCTTGCTTGCCTCGTTTTATATTTTCTTCGCGTATGACACCGAGAAAGCCGGCTATCAATTTGTTCAACGGTTTCCCTGGTCTGAAGAACTTGGCATAGCTTTTTATGTCGGGGTTGATGGAATCGGAGGTCCGCTGGTCTTTGCCTCGGCGATCTTGTTATTCGCTGGCGTTTTTGTTTCCTGGCACATCAAAGACCGGACCAAAGAATTCTATATCTTCTTGTTGATTTTGGCCGCGGCGACTATTGGTGTTTTCATGTCGCTGGACTTGTTCTTCCTGTACTTCTTCTATGAGATGTCCGTGCTACCCATGTACGTGCTGTTAGGCATGTGGGGAAGCCACACCAAAGGCTATCTGTCGATGACAGACCCTGAAGGACTCAAACTCCGTGACTCCGTCGGATTTATTTTCAATTTTGGTTCAAACAGCAAAGAGTACGCGGCCATGAAACTCACGCTGTTCCTCTCCGCAGGAGCTGTCGTCGCGTTAATGGGAATTTTGCTGATTTATCATTTTTCCGGATTGCATACGTTTGATATCGTGGCACTCAAAGCACAAACGGGTATTCAAGAAAACAGTACATTGGCAATCATTATCTGGATTCTCGTATTTTTCGGATTTGCCTCGATTGCCCCGATTTGGCCACTCCATTCATGGTCTCCGGTCGGACATGCCGCAGCACCGGCTGCGACAAGTATGCTGCACGCCGGCGTGCTGATGAAGTTGGGGCATTTTTCGATTATTCGAGTGGGGTACGAAATTCTTCCGGAAACCACGCGAGAATGGATTTGGATCGCCGCAGTCCTCTGTGTCTTCAGTATTATCTATGGCGGATTGGTCTCCTATTTTGCGAAAGACACGAAGTACATTATCGGATACTCCAGCTCATCGCATATGGGGTACATTTTTTTAGGGATGGCAGCACTGGATTACATCAGCTTGACAGGTGCGGTCATTTACATGTTTGCCCATGCATTAGCCACCAGTATGTTGTTCGCGATGGCCGGATGGGTCTATGACCAGACTCATACACGCGATATTCCTTCGCTTGGAGGGCTAATGCAAAAGATGCCCTTCATATCTGGGGCCTTTATTGTCGGATGTATGGCATCCATCGGTATGCCCGGAACCGTAAATTTTATTGCAGAAGTCATGATTATTGTGGGCAGTTGGGAGAAATATCCTTTCCAGGTTTTCGTGGCAGTACTCGGTATTGTCTTGACGCTCGCGTACTTATTTAAAATGATGCGAGGCCTGTTCTATGGAGAACTCTCACCGGAATATGCCCATTCCCAAGATGCCAGAACATTTGTTGACCGCATGCCACTTATTTTGCTGATCGTCTGTAGTGTATCGCTTGGGATTTTCCCAGGACATTTCTATGACGTGGTGCGATCAACCGTTGAACCCATGCTTGACCGGATCAATCAAGTCGCACCTATTGTCAGTCAGGTTAGCCAACATTCACAAGGACTATTGCCCTAGTGGAGTGAACCAAAAAACCTTAGCAGATTAGATGTAATGTTTATTATAAAGCCTTCTCGAATTCAACGCGACATGTTTAGGTTGAGGCACGAACTCTCCACTAGCCGTCTATTATTAGCGGAAAAGTTTCACGTTTAACGCATTACGTCATGATGATATTTGATCTCACACTCACTGGTTCCGACCTCCTCCTCGTTCTGCCGGAAATTTTTCTGACCCTTTGGCTCTGTACGGTGCTGTCAGTCGATTTTTCTGTCAGAAAAATCCAACACGAAACCTTGGCCTATCTCAGCATTGGCGGGCTCCTTGCCACGATCTGTATTCTCATTTGGTTTGACCAGGCTGGCATCATCGGGGCTTTGTTTAAGAATATGTATGTGGTCGATCACCTTTCAATCTTTTTTAAGATTCTGATTTTACTCGCCACAGCGATGGTCATTTTCATTTCGATTGATTACGTCAAGGGTTTTCGATTTTTCAAAGGCGAATACTACTTCATGGTTATGATGTCCGGGTTGGGCATGATGTTCATGGCTTCAGCTAATGACTTGATCTCGGTCTTCGTCACGCTTGAATTCTCGACATTCGGGTTCTATGTCCTTGTCGCGTACCTACGAGATGATATCCGTTCAAGTGAAGCTGGTTTGAAATTTTTTATTCTCGGAGTCTTTGCCGCAGGACTCTTAGCTTACGGGATCAGTTTGGTCTATGGCGAAACTGGCACATTGATTTTCTCACAAATGGCTTCAACGCCAGGAAGTTATGGACTCGCGATAGGATTTTTGCTCATTTTTGCTGCCCTAGGGTTTAAGATTGGCGCCGTACCATTTCACTCCTGGATTCCGGATACCTACCAAGGCGCCCCGACTCCTGTCACTGCCTTTCTCTCAATTGCCCCTAAGGGTGCAGCCATCGCCATATTAATCCGCATGTTTTATGTGGGCCTGGCGTCGTTTAAACCCATGTGGGTCTTCATGTTTGTCTGCGCCTCCATCATCTCAATGACCTATGGAAACGTTGTGGCGATTGCACAAAAGAATATCAAACGTCTCTTGGCCTACTCTGGAATTGCGCAAATTGGGACAGTGATGGTCGGTCTAGCGGCCGGAACCAAAATGGGTAGTGACGCCATACTTTTTTATTTGCTGACCTATTTGTTTGCGAACATCGGCGCTTTTGCGGTGGTCATCGCTGTGAGCCATCACATTCACAGTGACGAAATCGAAGATTATAGTGGGCTAAATCGCCGCTCGCCCTTTCTCGCTGCTGCCATGTTCCTCTTTCTGTTGTCATTGGCTGGCGTCCCACCACTCGCAGGGTTTATCGGCAAGTTGTACTTATTCGTGGCCGCCATCGAAGAAGAACTCTATACGTTGTTAATCGTCGGGCTTATTAATATTGTCATATCCATGTATTACTACCTGATTGTCGTAAAAAAAATGTACATCAATGAGCCGGTTGATTCGACCCCGCTCACCGTATCGTTCCCGATTAAAACAGTCGTCTACATCTGCATTGCCGGTACCCTCCTCTTGGGGATTTACCCGAGAACCTTCATCGACTGGGCGGTCTCGGCGACATTAATGTTCTCAAAGATCGCTCCACCTGCAACCGCCGCACTTTCTACCCTTCCAGGCAGTTAACACTTCTCTATCCTGACCATTCATCGATCCTGCTCCTTTCTCAGTTTCTTGTTGAACATTCCCATCTAAAATCTATACACAAGTTTTAATAGCCGGCTGAATTCACAGCAAAGCTTGAGGTGTCTGACTATACAGGCTTGGCGACCTTATGTTGACACGACAGGGACAGAACACCTTTCAACCACAGTTGCCTAGCGCGTTGCGTAAAGTTACACAACGTCGCCACCTAAGACACATACAAATCTGACGTTCAAATAGCACAATGATTGAAATGAGAACTGCGCATTCATGAGCCAAAGAGCTGTTGAACATTCGTGGCCTGGACATCCTTATAAAAA
The DNA here is from genome assembly GCA_021603905.1 of Nitrospirales bacterium. Lineage (GTDB taxonomy): Bacteria > Nitrospirota > Nitrospiria > Nitrospirales > UBA8639 > JAGQKC01. The sequence continues at coordinate 27,598 of BQIU01000033.1, read as the reverse complement.
TTAATAGGATTCGCGATGACCCCCTATTTCCTATTCATGTTGCCCAATGATTCAAATACGGAATGATTCTCTATGAGCCATTGAGATATCGAACCATCGTCTCTAGACACTTTCTGGGAATCATTTCGTTTCACTACGGTAACGAATGAGATACGAAACGTATCTCTTTCGATACACATCTCTCTACGGTGCATCACCCCTATTGTCATTTGATTATTTTATGTTGCTATTTCCCATTACTATCAGAAGGTCTAGCCGTTTCGAATAACTTCCAATGTTTGAGGCTTATTCATACGCTGCAGCAGTCTCAATAGTTAACTTGGAAATTTATTGAATTCGCTATAATCATCGACTCCCACGTCATGAGACACTGGTCTTTTTTTTGCAGTGTTCAGAAGGAAAGGGGAAATTTCGAAGATGCCAAGCTTTCGATATGGTGGAAAGAAGGGAAAGAAGTGTTCGTTAACTAAGAGTGCGCGGCATGTGATTATTCGAACGGAAGATCGAGGAAAGCTCGACCCCAACATGCTATCGAAGAAAGCCTGGAAGTTATTAGAAAAACTTGAACTCAATTTTCAACTTCCTGGATCTGGGGTAGAAGTTCATCAAGTTCGTGCCAAAAGAGGAATCAAAAAACTCTGTTCTCAAGTGAGAAAAACATTCAAGATTCAGTCTGATATCGAATTTGCCGGACGCGTGCTATTGGATCGAAAATCTAAGGTTCCGGTTATCTATACAGAAAACCTCTTTGTGAAATTTCAGCAAGGTCAAACGCAGCGATCGTGTAAGAAGCTCCTTAAACAATATGGACTCTCTATTAAACGAAAAGTTAGCTATGCCCGCAATGGGTATTTTGTTTCAGGCCCGAAGGGTTGCGGGCAAACAGTGTTTACCATCGCCGAAATGCTGTTACAGGAAGACGCCGTAGAACTTTGTCACCCGGAACTGATTCGGCAAACTCAACATCGCAACGCCTTTCCAGAACAATGGCACCTGAAAATCACAACCATCGGTCAGCACCGAATTCGTGCTCATGCCAATATTGAGAAGGCATGGAAAACGACGGAAGGAGAAGGTATCACCATTGCCGTGATTGACGATGGATTCGACCTCACACATGAAGAATTTTCCGGAGACAATAAAATTGTCTTTCCCTGGGATGCGACCAGAAAGATTGAAGATCCAAGGCCTGGGTCAAATGACAATCATGGTACGCCTTGCGCGGGAGTCGCTTGTGCCAATGGTCATCATGGAGCCTCCGGCGTTGCCCCTAAAGCGAGGCTCATGCCCATTCGACTCGATTCCGGTTCAGGATCACAGGACGAAGCTGAGGCTTTGATCTGGGCTGCTGACCACGGAGCTGACATCATTTCTTGTAGTTGGGGGCCAGGCGATGCAGATTGGCGAAATACCGAAGATCCAAAACGAAAAACTGAATATCTACTCCCCGACTCCACTCGACTGGCACTCGAATATGTCACCGAGAATGGTCGTCAGGGTAAAGGGTGTGTGGTCACATGGGCAGCTGGGAATGGCAATGAAAGTGTTGACAAAGATGGCTATGCCAGCAGCGAGAGAGTGATGGCTATTGCCTCGTGCAATGATCAAAGTCAACGAAGTGTTTATAGTGATTTTGGCAAGGCCGTGTGGTGTTGTTTTCCGAGTAAAGATTACGCATCTTCAGCACGAACGCGAGGCATCTGGACCACAGATCGCTCAGGAGCTGCCGGGTATAATCCTGGCCGAAGCCGTTTAGGGGATCGGCTGGGATCCTACACCAATCGGTTCGGAGGTACCTCAAGTTCCTGTCCGGGTGTGGCAGGAATCGCCGCCTTAATCTTATCAGTTAATCCAAAATTGACATGGAGAGAGGTCAAGGAAGTTATCAAAGACTCGAGCGACAAAATTGATCAGGCAAAGGGGAAATATGATTCATCTGGTCATAGTGAATGGTATGGCTACGGAAGAGTTAACGCGAGTCAAGCCCTCAAACTCGCAAAACAGCGTTAGGCCTTCAATACGTTCGCCTGACCATAGACAGGCCTCATGAAATTGTTAACATAAAAATTTCTTGACAAATTCCTGAAACAGGTCAGGACTTTGTGTTTCTTTCTCACCTGTAAAAAAGGAATCTATGGTATGAAACGCATCAAGACTTTTTCAAAAATAGCGTCGCTGGCCACAGTCATAGGATTGGCCATCTCCTGTATGACCGTCGGGACTGAACAATTGACCTTAGCCGCATCATCAGTTGAAGGCCTGACACAAGATGACAAACAGCGAATACAAACCATTCGTGAACGAGCGAATGCGTTTCAACGTCAACTAGGCTCACCGGAACCGAGAACCGGCCTTCAACCGAGGATCGTGGGGGGAGAACCAGCCGAGCGTGGAGATTACCCGTGGGCAGCTTCGATTGCCCTAGTCCGACAAAACGGTTCATTGTTTAGTTTTTGCGGTGGCTCCCTCATCAGCCCTAAATGGGTGCTGACCGCCGCTCATTGTACCGTTCAGCTCGGACACAAGGTTATTTTGGGACGCCTGAATCTCAATGAATCAGGAGGCGAAGTCCACGATATCGTTCAAGTGATTAATCATGCTGATTATAATTCTGATACGAGTGATTCTGATATTGCCTTAATCAAACTCGATAGCCCATCCTCACAAACACCTATTTCGTTAGTTTCCAGTAATAGCAATTTGGAGACACCTGGAAACCCGTTCACCGTTGTGGGCTGGGGCTTGCTCGAAGAAGGCGGAATGGCCTCTGATCGTTTAATGGAAGTGACTCTTCCAGTCGTCTCAAATCAAAGTTGTCAATCCATGTATGATGGCACAGGAGTGAGTATTACTGAAAACATGCTGTGCGCAGCCGAGCTCAACAAAGATTCCTGCCAGGGAGATAGTGGTGGACCGGGAATGGTCGTGGATAGCGCACAAGATACGGATCGACTGGCTGGCGTCGTGAGCTTTGGAATTGGCTGCGCCAGACCGCATTTCCCAGGAGTTTATACAAGAGTCTCGAATTTTATCGACTGGATCAGTGAACAGAGAGGCGATGGACCAGGTCCTGACCCTGGTTTAAAAAACATTCCTGTCAGCCCTCCGTTAACACAGGGTGCTATCTCAACTCCAGGAACCGAAAACCTTTTCGAATTCACGGTTGAGGAGGCAGGTTCATACACTATTGAAACAAGAGGGGAAAACGCTTCTGTCGATACTGTCATGTCCTTATTCGGACCAAATAATGAGACAACACTTGTTCAGGAAAACGACGACCTTGATGGGAACAATCGCAACTCTCGAATCACGGCCGAACTCGTACCAGGCACCTATCATGTACGAATCAGGCTTTATCATGATACTCAAGTAGGAAACTACAGTATTTTTGTGCAATCCAACGAGTAACGGATACGTTTTTTTAGGAAAACATTTCATGACCCCGAATGAAAAGTCATCCGGGGTCATAAATTCACCTGTATCAATATACCCATAATTTTTGGGCTGATCATATAAACATACAGCTATGACAGGTAAGGAAAAGCACGACAGAGACTTTTTCCAACAATCTTGCTACAGTTTTTAGGTGACACATGTAAGACAACAACTTTTACTTACCTTACTCATAACCATTTCTTTGCTCGAAACGACCCCTCTCGCCCAAGCGAAGAAAACGGAGGCGTTTCAAGATATGGTAAGAACCTATAATGCATTCGCCATTGAATTATTCAATAAGACTGCGGAAATTCAATCGGACAATATTATCCTCGCTCCTTATAGCACCTCAACCGCACTTGCCATGGCGTATATAGGAGCCCGAGGCGAGACACAATTAGAAATTTCAAAGGTCTTCGGATGGTCGCTTGACCCAAAGGAAGTCTCACAGGGCATGGGTGAACTTCGCGCGATCCTCAGTGCTGCAAACACGATTGAAGGCATTGACCTGAACGCCACGAGCGGAATCTGGGTTGACCACTCCTTGAATCTTCTACAAGACTTTATTCAGCATTCAAAAAAACTCTACGACGTCTCCCCTCAATCTGTGGATTTCCAGAAGAATCCGGATGCCTCACGGCAAACCATTAATCAATGGGTCGAGCAAATGACCAATGCCAGAATAACCGATCTTATTCCACCGGGAAGCTTGGATTCATTGACTCGTCTGCTCTTAGTCACAGCAAATCATTACAAAGGCATCTGGGCAAGACCGTTTAAAAAACACGAGACGCAAGAATCTCAGTTCTGGCACTCATCCGCTCATTCAATAAACATTCCGCTTATGACACAGCAGCATCGCTTCCCGTACGCAGACACCGAGGACATTCAGATTCTTGAATTACCCTACATTGAAAATCGTCTTTCCATGATCTTCCTACTTCCTAAGAAACGGGAAAACCTGGCAGAACTAGAGAGTCCATTTGAGAATCCCAAGCTTGAGAAATGGCTTGAATCACTGAAACCACGATTCGTCAAAGCCTCTATTCCACGATTTCAGATGAGTTTTGGCTTCGATCTCAGCCAGACGCTTTCATTGATGGGGATGCCTCTTGCCTTCGACCAACAGGCAGACTTCTCGGGAATGAGTGACGCGGTGGACTTACATCTTGCAGCTGTTTTCCATCAAGGCTTCATAGAGGTTAACGAGGAAGGCACGGAGGCGGCAGGGGCATCCGGCGTCGTGATGGAAGGCCGAAGCCTCCAAGCCCCTCAGCCTGTAGTCTTCAGAGCCGACCATCCATTTTTCTTCTTAATCCGCGAGAATCAATCCGGGCTCATTTTGTTTTTAGGAAAAGTGAGTAACCCAACCGCTTCGCTGTCCTGAGTCAGTGCCCGCTGTAGAGAAACAGATACGTTGCGATATCTATTCAGATACGCACTCACCTTCATCATTCATAACGGTAATTACAAATTCTCCTTGTTCTTTTTAATACTTTAATCAACACCTCAAGACACGTGCCCTGCCCTTGCATTGGCCTTGTAATTGCAGTTTCTTGGTCACCATCACGGCATTGCGCCATCACTCATACATCATTCTTTCATATTCAAAGAAGGGAGAGCATTTTATGAATACCTGTAAGCCGATGCATGGAACGTCCAAGGCGAAAGGTTGCAGTCATCTTAGTCTAGGGAATTTCTGCAAACTGTTTCCAGATCTCAAACCTTGGGGGGAAGACTGTGGTGTTCAGCATCAATGCGAGGCAGAATATATTGCAAAACTCATAGGAGGTGTAGGCGGGATCATGCACGATGTCAACTCAGACTCTTCTGACAGTTGTCTCCCCGCAGCCTATACATTTTTCGCACAGTTTATTGATCACGATATTACCCTGGATTCAACCAGCAACCTCCATGGAGATCCCAAAAGTACAGAGGAAGTCAATACATTACCTAACATGCGTTCAGCTTCATTAGATCTTGACTGTGTATATGGATTTGGTCCCGATGTCATGCCATTTCTCTATGACCAGACTCAAACTGGACGGCTCTACACCGGAACGGATGAGAACAAAAATGATGTGCCGAGGGATGACCAGGGACGAGCATTAATCGGCGACCCCCGAAATGATGAAAATCTTTTTGTTTCACAATTGCAACTCATTTTTCTCCGGTTCCATAACCGGCGTATCGTCGGACGTTCATTTGAAGACGCTCAACAAGATTGTCGCTATCACTATCAATGGTTGGTCCTGCACGATTTCCTGAAACGCATCTGCGATGAAACCATCTTCAATTATGCCTTGGCAGAAATTAAGAAAGGTAAATACCCGAAATGTGACATTCGCGACAAATGTCATCGCCTGTGTATGCCAATTGAGTTCTCAGTCGCAGCATACCGCTTTGGGCATACGCTTGTCCGTTCCCAGTATCCAGCAAATGTCGACTACCCTGTCATTGATCTTTTTGATGAACGATTCGGAACAGAAGGCTTTAGTCCTGTCCCACCAGCACTCACCGTAGACTGGCGATATCTTCTTGACGTCGAGCCGTGTCATGAGTATGTCTTATCAAAAGCCTTCGATCACTTGCTTGCCGATGAACTGATTCGTATGCCTGATCCGATCGTCGGACGATTCGCAAGCGAAAACGATCGATCTTTAGCATTTCGCAATGTCCTAAGAGGCTATGCCTTAGGACTCCCGAGCGGACAACGCGTGGCAGCCGCCCTCAAAGCGAAGGGGTACGACATCAATCCCGGGCAAAACCTTCATTTTGACAAACTTCCAACATGGCCCTGCATTGAGAAAAAATACAGAGAGAAATTGGAAAGCCATACACCCTTGTTCTTGTATCTCATGCGAGAGGCCGGCACAGTTGGAAATGGACAACGGCTTGGTCCCGTTGGGTCTGCCATTCTGCTTGAAGTGTTTGAGCCATGCTCGTCCATTGCGATAGCTTCCTCAAGCACAAAGGCTGGAAACCAGACCCGTGCATTGCCAAAGGCGACGACTTTACCCTCGCCGACTTGGTGAGATACGTCGCCGCGCCTTGAATCGCCGAGAACAACATGAGAAGCTGAGCTGAGGAGGGGCAAGCTGTTCCCCTATTCCTAGGAGGGGAACGGTTTGCCAGCATAGGCGAAAGCCCCTCATAGTTCTTCTCCATCCTGACCAACTTAATTTTCAGTTATATAGTATTTTAACTTTCAACTGATAGACTTCAAATCACCATAACACCTTGTACAAATAGGAGTTTTGTGTGAGGTGAACTCCTAAGAAAGTTCAAATACTATAGTTCTCCCACAACAGTTCCTCGCTCCTTCTTCCAGCAAAACACTTCGCTATTGTTTCTACCTCAGAAGTTATCCAAACGGATACATCCCTGTATCTAATCAGATACAGCTCTTTATGGAACTGATTTTTTTAAAATTTTCTCTTCCTCTAATGCGACCGTCTTCATGGTCTTTGAAGAACAATGAGTTACTAGTAAGTCTGCTAGGTTTTTCATGGTCTCGTTCTTGCTGAGTAGGTGTCTCAAGAAATACGAGGTAAATCGAACTCTCGCCGTGACGAATAATATTCGAGAATAAGCTCCTCGTGAGTAAACCCGGCGTACTGGTAATAACCTTCGGCTATTTCATCATCATAAGAAACACGTCGTGCACATGGAGAAGAACGTATGAATACAAATGGCGTCAGTTGGAAACAGCTCATTCTGACCGGCTGCATGACGGCGAGTATGGGGTTGACTCATACCGGATGTGACCCAACTGGTGCCATCATCGGCAGTGCGGTGGGAACTACCGTGTTTGGCGGGCTTTCCCCTAGCAACTCTCTTGAACAAATTTATTATCTTGGAGTTTTTGATCCACAGGAACAAGTTCCATCAACTATTTACCGGATCACCGTGAGAGGACAAGCTAGTTCCTTTAGTTGGATGAAATTTGGCTCAGGATGGGTGCCTGCCCGCTTAGTTGATTCCTTAAGCACACAAATCAAAGCAGACAAAGATAGGGATAAAATTATCATTAACGAAGAAGACGGAGAACAGTTTGCCATCACAGACGAACGGCGACTCGTGCTGTTTGGGCCGGAAGGATTTAGAGAAGCACCAAAGGACCATAGACTAGTGCTTGTAATGGGAACCAGCCCGGAAGACTACTTTCAAGCCATTGACCAAGCTCTGGGAACGGTAGCAGAGGTTCAACATGAACAGTTGCAAGGTTCTACGAAAGATAAAATCATAAAAACTCTTTTGACCCTTTCACATCAACAAGAACGGTTAAAAGACCTTGAGGTCGACGCCAAGCTCTTGGCAACCAGAGGGGGAGGCATCTGATGAAATATTGTAAGCAGCCTATATTAAAAATCCAATTCATCTTGTATGGACTTTTGACCATTATGGCTGGCTGTGCAGCATTGACGATTGACGTAGACGTGTATAAGGGACCACTCGTCGAAGACATCCAAGTGCAAACTAAAAGCACGACAGCCATGGCTAAGGGGGCCCTCCCGCTTCTCATTCAATTACGGAATACCTTAGAGGAGGAAGCCATCTCCCAATCCACCATCCGCTCAGCCACCCATTGGGATTATCCAGAGGGTGCTCATGATCACCCCTATCCGTATGTAAAAAAATCTACATGTGGAGGGAAGCATAAATTACAAGAGTTCCAAAATCGGCAAAATTTTGGAGACGGGTTTATTCCGCACGAATATGAATTCTGTGGGGAACAGGCATTCAGAGTCAATGCAATTCTTAGTCTTTACGAGGACCAGCGGTACACCCCTATCACCACTCCGATTCAAACGATTAAACAAGCATTGAAAGATTACAAGACTTTCGAGTTCATCTTGTTTCCTCCATTGGAATCCAGAGACTCGCGATCACGAGAATGGGATAGACTTAGAATGGCGTTCAAGCCGGAGTTACAAAAACCAACCGATTGGGCGCAGCAAGAATCTTTTTTATTGATTGAGAAGTTCCTTGTCTTAGCGAAAAAACAACTCGCGGCCTGTGAAAAGAGCGGTATCTGCAAATATGAGAAAGACTCTGATTTTGTAAAAATTATACCAACCATTTCACTTCAAAACCCGACACATGACTTTTTTAAAATCTTGCCGCGACTAAAAAACACCACCAGTGAAAAGTATCGTAAAAGTGACCTTGATGCATTGATAAATGCCGGAAACCCCTATTATGACAATTTATATTTACGACAAGCCTTTGCCTCCGCCTATCAAAGATACTTGGCACCAATTGAAGCCAAACGTGAAATAAAAAAAATCTTTGAACTTCATCAAAGTCTCAACACGAGATTAGGAAGCTGGCCAAGTATTGGAAAATATTTAGACTCATCATACTACTATAAAGAAGCGTGTATAAAGAAAAAAGGACTAGATTGTGAAGCAAGTGTCACCTCTATGTTTTTAGCCTTAGCCAAAAATGAGCATAACATCGTAAACCTTCATGCCGACCTGTTGTTTGCAGCGGAAGGTGACGAAAAACGAGCATTTATCAGCAACACGATTCAAGCCGCCCAATCCTTTTTAAAGGTAAGGAAAGCCACACAGAAAATTTACCGTGCGCTCTTGACCTTGAATCATCTCATGGATCGTCCAGGGTTGCGAATGAAACAAATAAAAGAAGAGCATGGGGAAGAAATACCTAAAATGATCATTGGGATGACGCGTGGGAAATACCTATTAGCTGCTTTTAAAGAGTTAGAACGTTTAGAGAAATCGCCAAAGCGCAAACATGAGCTCTCTGATACAAATTCTGAGCTAACAACTCTGCTTAAAGTAATCCAGGAGAAAGACCTTCAGGTTCTTCCATCTGCGTTACCAAAATCGATTGATTGGCTAGGATTAGGAGAAGGAAAACTCCCAACTGAAAAGGAAGAGCGTGTTTATAGTGAAAAGATTAGAGAACGGTTGCGTGAAAGGCTGACAACAAATCGTGTGCAGACGTCAGATCTATTTCAATACGTAGACGTTATTCACTCAAAACAAAAGAACCATCGACTCTATTTTGGCGTCTCCGGTGGCCCTGATCAAACATTAGATGGTTGGATTGACGTAATTCAAGGAATTGCCAATATAGTCAGCGATGTTCCCATTGCCGCAGGTCTTGGACAAGGACGTACGGATGATGGTCTCCATACACTCATGAAGAGATATTCAGAGGCGGTTAATGCTAGGCCGGTTAATAAAGATTTGATAAAAGACGAGCGGGACCGTTTATATGAAAGCCTGATACAGTTTTCAAAGACGGTGCTCTTTTTTGCAAACAACCAGATTCTCTTGGGAAATGATACTAATGATACTTTTCAAGATCTCCAAGCTTTTAAAAAAAAGGAAATCAAGAAAGACACACAACTGCTCCAAGCTGTAGGCAACTCGATTCTAAACCAGATCGACGAGATTTATCATCGCGAACGCTACGAAATCGAGCTCGATAAGTATGGCCCACGAGAAACCCTGGCCATGAAAGTCGCTTTCCCCAAATACGCTACCGAAGCGGTGGATCAGCTCATTGCAAACTTTGAAGCAGAAGCGAAGACCACTCATAAACAACTCTTGGAGCGAAGCGACGAATACAAAGAAAAACACAAAGCGTTAGAAAGTGCGAATAAAGCCAAAGAAGCGGCGATTAAAGCACGGGACGACGCTAAAAAGAAAAAAAACCAGAAGGAAGAGACACGTGATTTATACAGCAAGAATAGTGGTTTGCTCTTTCAAACTGAAAAAGGCACTACCGTGGGAGGCGAGATCGTTCATGTACCGTCGTCTGCCTCAATCGGTGCAACCGGCACATTCTCAACCAATAGACTCTTGACCGGCAATTTACGGCCTGACGACCAGATTCTCACCGCGACCTACAAGGGCGGAGAGTCTACGAGCGCCAATGGCAGCGACGCTATCGGATACGGTGGCATGTTAGACGACTTGATGATCATAGGGAATGGCACAACTACCGAAGGGAAGATTATTCACGGAATACTTGAGGAGGCGTCATTTGAATCAAACAATCATAAAGACATTACGATTACTGGAAACCAAATTCCGATTAATATGTTGGAGAACTTCACTGGGCATTTGATGGTCCCTAAGCAAGATGAACAAAAGAGTTTGTCTTTGGTAGATGCTGAAACAACAGAGCTTTCTCTAACTAAACCCAAGAACGAAAATGTCGAGGAATTTAAAGTTGATGTGGAGATTTCTAAAGGCTCGACGATAAGTGGGAATGTAGGTGAGTTAAATATATCGGCGACCGTAGTGGGTTGCAATCCAAGAAATGGCTACAAGGACGATTGTAAAGTTATTAATGGAACTCTTTCAGACGTAAAACTTAAGGCTATCAGCGTAAAGAATTTAAAAAGTCTCTATATTTATGAAAAAATCAACATTGAGTCAAATATCCATACTAAATTAAAAGACATGCCCTTGAAAGACGTCACAATGACAGTCAATGAAAACTTGACCCTCAAAGGAACCATGCAACCAGCAACAAAAATGACTCTGGAAGGAACTATTGATTGGACAAATAAACCGCTAACATTAGGGACTGGGAAAAGGGCATATTGCTTCAAGGAAGATAAAACGCAATGCCTAACAGGCGGCCAACTCAAAACAACACAAAAAATGCCAATCAGTCTGTCCTCAACGTCGACGGAAGTTGGCATCACCATACCTGTTACCGGAAAAGGACTTACTGTTCATTGGAAAGATCAAGAGAAACTGGCATTAAAGAAAGGTCGTATAACCAATGTATGGATCCTTGATGGGAAAACAACGAGTGGGAACAAAAAAATCAACGGGAAGGGATCAGTCGTCTCCGGAGCTACGCTAGAGAACGATGGAGGTGAGAACCAAGTAATCCTTCAAAATCCCACGATTAAAAACCTACATGTCAGAAACAACAAATTTTTTGGTCTGATAGTCGAAGCAACACTTCCTACTGATGCTAAACCGGCGACAAAGGGGACAGCTTCAGGAGGAACTTTGAGTAAAAATGGAACCGAAAACAGCATACAAGCGTCTTCTCGAATTGATGCGACGGTCATAACCAAGGCGATTGCAGAACAAAGTTCTGTTCATCTCCGTACGTCCGGAAACAGCGAAGATATTTATTTTGCAACAGGAGCTTCATTGTTGAGTGGGACGATTAGCGGTCCACTCGAAAGCGGTGAAATTGTTCCTAACCAGACAGGCGCAACAGCCAAAAATGTCACGATCAAGAACGCTACACTAAAACAGGCTACCGTTGAACATGCCGTGATCCAAGGAGCCGATGGGGAGAAATTTGAGGGGACAGTTCTGGGCACATTATCTGCTATGCTGCTCACTGAAGCAAATGTTTCTGGACTCCAGTCTGGAAATATTGTTTCGGAAACTACATTAACTAAAGCAGAAGTTGGGGCACCAAATCCAATCGAGGGAAATAGAATAACGGTGAAAGAAGGAAAGGCTACCGGAGTGACCATTACCAATGTCACTCTTCCAAAGGGAAGTTTTACAGATGGGACAACTCGCAATGGCGAAACCCAATATTCGGCATTTGTTGTGCCAGAGCCTTCAACGGATAAGGCCTCTCGGGACACGTTTCTTCACAACCTTAGCAATCGAATAGATAAGAGAACCACGACATCAAGCACCCATCCACTCCGAAAGGAACAGCTTACCAACCTAAAGAAGCTCGTTGAGGAACAGGGCAAAAAGAAACTTTCGACTGAACTCAAGAGGCTACTACCCTTGGATAACACTGACAATTGCTTAGGAGAAGCCAACGCATGTACGCCCAGTATCCTTGCCCACATTCTTTTACAAGAACTGCGAGAAGAAACTTTTAAAGCAGAAAAGGCCAACGACACAGCAACTCAAGAACTCAAGAAAAAGGAAACGGCATTGAAGACAAAACAAACCCAAGTCGACATCGCCAAAGCTGCACAACAAGAATTTTTGACCGAACACCTTGAGAAATTCAAAGCCGCGCGAGATACACTTACGACATTCCAGCCATCTATATTGCAGCACCTTGCAAGTAAAGATCGATTAACATCAACAGACATGGTGTATACGGAGATTGCGGAGTTCTTGGAATCACAGAAAAATGCGTCGAATATCAAGGAGAGGGCAACGAAGGAAAACCAGAGTGAAGTCGGTAAAAAATCACTTGAAAGCGGCAAGCAAAAAGCTTTGACTATGACAATTGAGATCGTGAAAAGCAAACCGGAGCCTCTACAAGTCTTGTCCCCAGCAGCCATGCAAAACCTCGATGCCAAAGAGGTCATGGATCAACTCATTACGACGTTGAAGTATAAACATATTGCCGCCGTACATGACGGAGGGAAAGGGTCAGCCATGGCTAAACACATCAAGGAGTCGTGGGACGTTGCGAAAAAACATCGAGCCAACATGGTTCATATTCGGCCCGCCCTCGCTTACTTGCGATCGAGTTATCCCTCCACCGCCTTGCAAGGGGAAGCTCCTCTCGAATGGCAAAACATGCTCACCGCAAACGCCCATCGAAGCATTCCCCTCAATTCCAACCCCAGAAATGGCAAACCCTGGTCCTGGGATCGCGATCCTCGACTGGAGATCCAAAGTCAGATTGACAAGCAATTTTGGCATAGCGTGAACCGTATTCGGCTGCATGGCGCCGGTCTGACGAATTATGTTTTGATGAAAGACGATATTGGAAACTGGACGGTAAAAAATTATTCATCGGATTCGCGCGACATCATTCGATCGGCCAGAAATCTCGCTCTGTTTGGATACGGTGCTGGGGCAGGCAGAAACCTTCTTACACCAGCGCGATTACGGGTATTGGACAGCGAGCAGCCGTTGGCCGATCAACTCGATGATGCCGCAAGTGTTGACGCTGACAATGAAGATACCTCTCTCTTGTCTCGGCAGTTTGAAAAGTTTGAAAAACTATATGCCGAACAAACTGACACAGATTTGAAAGCCGCTGAAAGTCTCAACAAAGAATTAAGTGGCAACATTAAAGAGGTATGGAGCAAGGAGTCAGCCTTGAACGACGTTGTCATCGACCTTTCGACTATTCTCGGTTTTGCAGAAGAGACGCACATTGCACCTGTCAAACTATCTCGTTCATCAACCGAAGAGAAGGAGAAGGAAATTATCAACCGTGTCGAGGCGGTGAAAAAATTCCATCGAGAAGCCGAGTTGAAAATTCTTGAGAAACGACAAGAACTGATGAATAATAACGAGAACAAAAAGACGCGCGAAACATACGAACAGGCCATTTCATTAATGACTGGCCATGTCCAACAAACTTTGCTGGATTACATAGGAAAACGGCAGAAAACCATCAATACCTTCAGAACCCAGGCCACAGTGTTGCACGATTCGGTGATGCAGTAGTTGTCTTGAAAAGCTCGTTTTCGGCCTCTAGAATACCAAAGACTTGAAATTTCTTTGCGAAACACTGTTTAGTCGTCACTCGACATCTAGGGCCGCAACATGATGGGAACGAGCCCCTCTTGCTTCTGGTTGTGATCCCGAATCCAGGCCTGGCTTGTTCACGGCAGGGCACCCAAGTCAACTCGTACGTTTTTAGAGGTGCCCTAAAGTTAATAATGAAGACTACCTTTTGTTCCATTGCATTGCTATGTTGTCTATTTATCATTGCCGTGTCAATTTGCAACGCCTTCGATACAGGTTTTAGCAGCATGGTTAAAATTGAAGACAACACTTTCTTGACGGTTATGGACAGGAAGAACACTCACCCCAAGAATCGACCAGTTTTGGCAAACACCAAAAACCGGTTTAGTATTTTGAGGGTCGAAAAGAAGTGGGTCTCGTTAGACGACCTTTATATGGAATATCCCTTGACCATGAGTGACATGCCTCCTAGTGACCTCGAAGCTATTTGTGCCCTTCCACACCGAAAGGATGAATTTCTCGTCGCAGAAAGCGGATTTTTTGAAGGAAAATATGGACGTATGTTTCATGTTCGTCTTAAGAAAAAAAATGACAAGTGGAAAGGTGAAATGTTGAGTGGCTTTCGTCCGCTTCCCCAGGAGCACTCATCCTACTCCACACCGAAATCGGAGCACATTGAAGGCATAGCCTGCATTGAGACTCCAGATGACCAGATCATTGTCATCATGGCTACACGAGGAGGAAACGGGAAACGGGGAATGCTCGTCTGGGGAATACTGGAGGGATTAGACACTAAACTTCCTATTTTCACAAAGCTCAAGGTGGAAAGAATTTTAGATAATACACATTCTTTTGGAGGTCGAGATGCCTCGGATCTATACCTAGAGAAACTGTGTAAAAAGAAGTGGCGCATCTGGACTATCTCTGTTGACGATCCCGGAAAAGATTTTGGGCCATTTCGATCGGTGATCTACAGTCCAGGTTCATTTACTTGGGAAAATAATGGGGGTTTACATTTTAATCCAACCGAGCCAATTGTTGGCTGGACAAGAGACGGTCTGAAGGTTGAAGCCTTGGCCGAACCAGCTGAACGTGTTAAGGGTAGTGTGTTTAGTATAGGCACCGAAGATGAAGCACTAGGCGGAATTTGGCAACCATTATTCCCCAATTTTTCTATTGAGCAACGATAATGCTCGTTAACAATAATAGTGGTAAGAATTGATTAAAGGGAACATTCTACTTTTCTTAAAGAAATAGCTGAGTGTAGCGGGCAAATAGCAAACGAATGTTTTTTCTGAAAGTCTATTGATGAGTAGCTGAGACTTTCGCTGAAATTATATTCCACAACAGCACGCCCATTTTTTCGATAAACATCGCTATGCGCGAATCCACCAGAACTAAAGTTATTGACTCTGGGGAGTTGGGATTTGGCAGGAGCATTGACTTTATTACATCACGATTGAATATGCGAAAAAGATCTTGGAGAACGTAAGGTGACAATAATCCCTATTGGATTTTACGAAAAATTGGAAATGGTATAATTAAATAATATGTAGATTCAGTTGTAGGAATGAGCGTTGTATGTGCCTATAGTTTACAGTCAGTGAACTCATATAGAGCTGAGTGATGGCTAAAGTGTTCATGAGCAGTTTATTTCTGTCAGTGTTACTTACTTGGCAGAGTGGTCAAGGAATCATCTCGATGGTAGAGATGACTAAGATCACCATTGCTCCTCACGTTGTCCAAGTAAACAGTCAGGGCACATCAACAAAACCTCAAGCCCCACAATCATCACCCACCATTGAAGGATCTCAACAGCCCACAACTCAAATTCCTTACGGGAAGATTTTCGACGGTGAGGAATCAGAGCCACCCTTCTACTTGAAGCCTGAATTTGGCGGTCTCGACGGAAGCGATCATCGGAGAATGATTCGCCCCAATGCCGCTGGTCAACGGCTGGATATGGATCAATATAACAAGCAGGTTCGTCCACCAGTTGGGCCATGAAGAAAACTTTTTGTAAAAGCTTGGTAAAAACCGAATTATTGAAGAACAGAGGCAACTTATTCGATGTCTCGTGGATCGAGAACTAAACGTATACCGTCGAGTATGGCTTGTAATCGTAGTGAAGAAAGTTTTCCTATCTTCTCTTCCAAATCATTTTTATCAATGGTGAATACCTGTGTCACATTCACAACGCTTGGCTTGGGCAAGTTGGCTTCCCCTTTTGAGAGCAAGACATTTCCAGGTGATACAGCACGTTTGAGGTTCGATGTAATGGTGCAAACGACGACCGTGTGAATTTTACTGCGGTTAAACAGGTTATTCTGCACAACAACATGCGGATGTCGATAGCCTGGTCTAGACCCCGATGGCGCACTCAAATTGACCCAAAACACATCCCCCTGTTTGATTACCACCGATCAGAAACCCGTCGTCGTAACTTCGTTTTCATTCGTGAAAAGTGAGCACGTTCTGTGGCAGTTGGCGGTTTCTGATGTGCTTGATCAATATCATCTAATAGTTGCCGACTTTCGTTCCGATGCAAGTATTCCTGTATCGCTTTGGAAAACAATTGACTTCGTGGAATTTTGAGTATTCGTGCTAACTCTTCAGCCTTAATAAACAAGTCTCCGTCGATTGAAATAGCGGTTTTGACATATCCCATGTTACGGCCCCTTGGATTAAGATGGTATAATAATAGGTTATACCATTAGCAATACCATTTCAATAGTCCTCCCAATAGCGCTTAAACTCTTCTCTTATTCAGTGAAGATTTTGCCTCTATTTACTCTTTTTTGAATATTCAACTCTACACTACCTTCAAAAATATCCTTGAGGTTACACTCAACATACACGAACGAGCCTTTCACAAACCGTCGACAAAAAATACTAAAAAATTAGAAAGGGGCGCATCACTCATGAAGAACTACCTTGGTCTTAGTGTATTTTTCTCATTCATCATTGGCACTCAGCTTTGCTTGGCCTTTGATACCGGCATTAGCAGTATGGTGCTGATTGATAAGAATACCTACTTGACTCTCAGTGACCGTAAGCATTCCCACAAAGAGAGTGTCGTTTTGGCCAATACCCAACCGCGGTTTGGAGTCGTGTCGGTCGAGAAAAAATGGGTCTCATAGGATGATCTCTATGTGGCGTATCCTCTCATGATGACTAATATGCCACCTATTGATCTTGAGGCAGTCTGCACTCTTCCACAGCGTAAAGATGAAATACTAATAGCTGAAAGTGGGTTTGTAGACGGATTGTACGGACGTATTTTTCATATGCGTCTGAAAGAAAAAAAAGACAAATGGAAAGGGACATTCTTGTCGGCATTACGTCCCTTTCCCAGAAAAGATGCAACGTATTCCACCCCCAAAGCCGAACAAATAGAAGGGATGGCCTGCATTGAGAATCCCGAAGACCAGATCATCGTTATCTTAGCGTTGCGCGGAGAGAACAACACACCAGGCATGTTAATTTGGGGAACGCTTGAAGGATTAGACGAAGGACTTCCTGTTTTCACAAAACTTACGGAAGCCAAATTGTTAGATGATGAGCATTCATTAGGAGATCGAGACGCCTCGGATCTTTATCTAGAAAAGAAAAGCAAAATGCAATGGCGAATCTGGACGAGTGCGGTCGATGGTGCTGGTGAAGATTTTGGTCCGTTTCGATCAGTGATCTACAGTCCTGGTTCATTAAAATGGAAAGATAACGAGGGGTTACAATTTATTCAAACCGAGCCGGCAGTAGGATGGACAAGAGAAGGATTGAAGATTGAAGCTATGGCTGAGCCAGCTGAGCGCATAACAGGCAGTGTCTTTAGTATTGGCACCGAAGATGAGGCTCTCGGTGGAATCTGGCAACCATTGCTCCCGGAGAAGTAAGACACCTTACCTCCACCCAGTGATATATTCCTATTTACCTACGTCCCATCTCTAGGGTACCGGAGACAGTTTTTCCGAAATCACTTTCCACAACATGGTTCCCATTTCTTTTCGATAAATATCGCTATGGGCCAGGCCTCCTGATCCGTACGCGTTATACTTAATGAGGTCGTCAGCGTTGATATACGTTTTATGTTTCTGGCTCTGGGGAAGCGTGACGGTCCCGTCACTTGAAGCTTTCACACAATCGAATTCCGATTCTTCCTTCATGTCACAGTAGTCGTCATACGTTGTCTCGTTTCCAACAAATGGAACGAACGACTTATTGTCCATGGCTTCATCATGCTTCGAAGAGGTCAAGATCACATGCTGTGCGTTCTTACAGCTTTCTGGATAGAAGATTCCCTCTCTGCCTTTATCCTCATAATATCGATTCATAGAATAAGCGCCTTGCAAACTGATCAAGAGCGGGATCCGGGTACGAGGCAACAGCGAGTCTCCCTTCTTTTTGACAATCGCCGGCCCCATACACACGCCCATGCTGGAGACACGCGCACCAAAGCTATGACCAAGCACAACAACGGGCACATCTTTCGGTAACTCACGCAGCGTGTCATGTAACAAGACCCCAAGCCATCCAAAGCCGATTTCATCGGCGTCGTCGGCTTTGTTCCCATAACTAAACAACGTGATAATCGGCGTAATCCAATCGGCGGCCCATTTGCTTGGCCAAGTAATCCCGATAAACAATGGCTTAAATTCTTTATAACCCGCGGTATCCGCCGCCACCCGTACATTTCTTGCCACTGAGTTAAAATTTCGAACAGCCTCTTCCTGATCGGTATTCCATCCCATCATTCCCACAACAATGTGTGTATAGTGATGGTTCTGAATCTTGTTGTGTAGATCCTGCTTGAGTAAGTCAAGCGCATCCCAACTCCCGACATACGCCTTCTTGGGATTAACCTCTCGTGCTTCCTTCGGCTGACAAAATGGGATATGGGTGTCTGGATCATTGACTCGATAATAGGCGTTATAATGCACGCAGTTTTTCTGGCCATGCTGCTCCCCAAAATTTTCGAGAATATGGGAGATATACAATAATTTGTCATCTTCACCGATTCTAGCGATATGTTTTCCAATCTTCTTTCCGGCCTTTGGAATAACAACCGTATTCACATCCCCATCGTCCGAAATTAAATCCTTCGGACTCTTTTCTATTCCAATGAGATATCCAGGAAAATTAAGACTAATTTCCGATGGATAATAGAGGACAGAATGAAACCAGATTGGAGCCGTTTCCCACGTGTCAAGATCATTCTCCCCTTTCCCTAATGTACGGATATTGTCTGAAGAACAGGCCGAAAAAAACAACAGGACAACGACCAGCATGATGTGAATGACAGGTTTCATACATTCCTCACCTTGGTAAAGAAAAAAAACGCGTCTTCTCAATGAACCAACATCTTCTCCATTTGTAAAGAGCATATCCAATGCCAAAACAGTGTTGCTTAGCACTCCTTGATGATGCATGACATACAGGAGTCATTGAACTAAAAGATTACAGTCCACGCAGCACAGTTTCATGTGCGCGTGCATTTGAGAGCTGTATCTTTTTGGATATCATGATTATCGAATTCGATACTTATAGCCGTTTCAGTTATACCGAAAAGATAAAGCGCAACGACATTGAAAATCAAAGATCTGACTGTCTATAACTTGAAAGACGAACTTGAACAAGATGATCAAGTGGCAAGAATTTACCGAAAATCCCTTCTCTATCTCGTGTCGAATTCGTTAGAACGTCGGCCAGAGCCTCCACCAGAAGACCTCAAATCCAAACCGCTCTTAGGTATGCAAATATATGAGAAACTCGTCAAGACCGTGAGATCTAAACCTCGGTTCATCTATTCTAATGGGGTCGACGGCAGGAGGACGCGAAGTACGTCACATGGAGGATTTGATAACGACATCTATACGATGAATCACGTCCTTGAGCGAATGCTAGGCAAAAAACCAGCAGACCCATTCACCACAGATGACTTGGATTACTAGGGTGCCTATGATCCACAATTTCGTAAGCTTTTATTGAGTCACGACTTCGCTTTATCTCATTAGCCATGGAACTTTGAACTATCGCACTCTAGGCTACATGTAATAGAAGTGTCAGATGGTGAGCGAATACCAACGAAGGTTGCCTCAAGAGCTATGCGCACTGATACGGAACTACCGTGTTCTAGAGCATTTGTGATCCACAATGCAGTCAGCCTTAATGGACGTGCAACGAAGGTTCCATATTAATAACCCATAGAGCAATCAACTATCGTGCTCTAGGCTAGGCCACTTGTAATCAAAGATCAGACAATAGCCTGACCTTTTATCGAAGGTTGCCTCCTGAATAGCAGTTGGCCTTCACCACTATCGTGGCCTAGGACACCTGCAATCAAGAAGTACATGAAGCCCAACTGAAGGAAGGCCAATCAAGACTAGGTATGATTCTATACATTGGCAAGAACATGCAGCGCAGACAAACCAAAAACCCTACATCTGCCAATACACAAGGGCTTCAAGCGGATTGAGGCCTTTCAATCCAAAAAACGCAAACGAAACGACAAAGACCAAGAGGACAGCCAGAACGACTAGAAGCGTGACACTCCAATTTTTCCGTGGGCGAGAGTATTGAGTCTCTTCTTCATACATGGCCTTTGCCTCTTCCCAGAGAGGACTTCGCTTTCGTTCCTTCCGGAGGACCATCTTGTCAGCCGCTAACCGTCCATCCAATGACTGCAACTCTTCTTCCTGAAAATTCTGTTCCCGCACATTCATCGAGGAAATCTTGCCTACGGCCGAAGAGCTGGTGACTTCAAGGCCTCCGCCCCCCCTCCGCTCCTTGATCCGACGGGTATAGGGCACTCCACAATTGGGGCAAAGCCATGTTTGCTCTTCTGCCACGGAAGAGTCCGTTTCGGGCTCAGAACTTATTGGACTCTCGGCCTTTGTTTGATGATTTGCTGTTGGAGCCCCGCAATGAGGACAGGCATACGCGAACTTGGATATGGGATTCCCACAATCTTGACAGGCAAGGAGCGTCTCACTGGATTTTCCATTCAATCGGTCCTTTTTGCCTGGATAGGGAAAGGCGCATTGAGGACATGAGCGTGCTTCTGACGAAACTTCTTTCTGACATTCAGGGCATTGGACAAGCGGCATCTGATTAGACCTCGCAATCCTCTTTTAGATATTGTACGGGTACACGGCTGGTCACACGTACCTAATTATATAGCAAAGTCAGTACCTGTACGAGAACTAGAGAAAAACATAAAAAGATTCAATGTGTTATACTTCTCCATCGCCATACGATGTCAAATAACGAAGAAAAAGTGGAGGGAACTTCCTTCATATGTTTTCTCTATTTCTATCAATACTGCGCTAGGAACAGCGCTGGATATAATGATAATGCCTAGCAAATGAAATTCCCATAAATGGTACCTTCTCTTGGCTAATTTTGCTAGTGCAGAGGAAGGCAAGCACAATAAGAGCCTCTGTCTCAATGTCTCTTAAACGGATATAGCAGAAATTTTGTAACATTTCTGATGATTTCTAGACTCCGCACACAGTATGTGACTGAGAGGTCAGAATCGTAATTTGATCGATAAGTTTTTTGCCCACACTTTATTGCTCATTACCAAATCGACGAGGAACCATGCAGAATGAAACCATAACACAAGCTGTCAGCGAACGGTACGCCAAGGCGGTGACAACTGGTGAAGAGATGTGCTGTCCAACCGGCTATGACCATGAAGAGTTGGGGAAATTCATCCCGGAGGCCGTGTTAAAAGTTTCGTATGGCTGTGGGACTCCAGTGGGACTTACCACCGTCAAGCCCGGAGAAACCGTATTGGACATTGGCTCAGGCGGTGGAATTGATTGTTTTGACGCCTCACGACGGGTTGGATCAGACGGGCAAGTCATTGGCATTGATATGACCGATGAAATGTTGACCTTGGCTCGCAGTCAAGCGCCCATTGTCGCGTCAAACCTGGGATATCCCTCATCTAACGTCGATTTTCGAAAAGGGTTTGCCGATGCGATGCCGGTTGAAGATCAATGCATCGACCTCATTGTGTCTAACTGCGTCATTAACCTTGCCCCAGATAAATTGAAGGTCTTTAGAGAAATGCATCGTGTGCTCAAGCCTGGAGGCCGTTTTACGATTTCCGATATTGTCGCCGACCAACCCATTCCCAATTATATGATTCACGACAAAGAAAAGTGGGGAGACTGCCTCTCTGGGGCATTGACACTCAGTGACTACTGGTGTGGATTGCGGCAAGCAGGATTTGGTGGAATTCACCAAGTCGGCTTTATTCCCTGGCGCGTCATTGATGGTATTCATTTTTTGTCCCTCACATTGACTGGGTACAAATTACCTCATGCTTCAGCCAAACCATCTGCACAGTATGCAACGTTTACCGGTCCATTTAGTCAAGTCACGGATGAACATGGCCATACCTTTACCCGAGGCATTCCCCAAATCATAGATGCCACGACAGAACAATTATTGATGTGTGGCCCCTACCAAGACTACTTTATCCTTTCTGACAATCCCATCACCCTGACACGCGAAGACGCGCGATGGTCTTCCGTGCTACCAGAAGACACCGCCTGCGTATGGGAAGGACATTTTGCGCTCCTAACGGGTCCTTTTGTTGAGGCGTCCGATGACGATGACCACCTCTTTTCGTGCGGACACGCGGTAGAAATCTGCTCAAAAACACGTAAAGTCTTACAGAGTGATGCGTATCACCAATACTTTGCCATCATTAACCGAGCAGGTGAAACCGTCACACCCCAAACATCAACATCCTGTAGCCAGACGGACGGATGCTGTTAACCATGAGCATACCCTTCGCTTCACCCCTCATGCTCTCTCTCCACAATGGTTTGTCAGTTCGACAGGAGGAGCATTTACCATGATTCGGGATATTCCACTTTCACAAGCCATAACCGTTCCGTTACAGAAGGCTCAGATTGATTCCTTTGACCAGACACTAGCCAGTCACGGAATCCCATGCCTGACAGCCAACACCATATCGAGTATCCAAATCAATGTGGGAAAGCTTTGCAACCAAACCTGCCATCATTGTCATGTTGACGCAGGTCCGCAACGCACGGAAATTATGACCATCGAAACCATGGAAATGGTGTTGACCGCCCTCAAACGATACCCTCAAATCACCACCGTAGACATTACGGGAGGGGCGCCAGAGATGAACCCGCACTTTGAGTATTTCGTCGCAGAATGTCGAAAGCTCAATCGAACGGTCATCGACCGTTGCAATCTGACCGTCTTCTTTGTCAAAGGCAAGGGACACCTGCCAAAGTTCCTCGCAGAACATCACGTTGAAATCATCGCATCATTGCCGTGTTACCTTGAAGATAATGTTGATGAGCAACGAGGAAAGGGCGTGTTTGATCGGAGTATTACCGCACTTCAACAACTCAACGCATTGGGATATGGCATGGAAGGAAGTCACCTTCACCTCCATCTGGTGTATAACCCTCTAGGTCCCAATCTTCCTCCTGCCCAAATGGAACTTGAAGACGATTACAAAAAAGAACTGCGCACACGATTTGGCATTTCATTTAACAATCTCTACACGATCACCAATATGCCGATTCGTCGTTTCCTTGATGAGTTAGAAGCTAACGGGCAAACCGACCAATATCTCGAACTGCTGGTGAACAGCTTTAACCCGAAATCCCTTCAGGGACTGATGTGCCGATCATTGATCAGTATTGGATGGGACGGAGTCCTATATGACTGCGATTTCAATCAAATGCTGAACCTCACCACACAAGCCCCCTCGCCCGCAACGATCTCTAATTTTGACCTTTCAACACTCGAACATCGGCCCATTGTGACAGGGACCCATTGCTATGGCTGTACGGCAGGATCGGGTTCCTCATGCGGGGGCTCACTCGCCTAGATAGAAGAGTACCTCGTCGCTCGTGAAACGTATCTCGTGGAAGAAAAGAACGTATCTCGTCGCACGTATTTCGTAGGAAGATTCTTCTGGTTTTTCTTTTGCGCTTCACTCTTTACGAACGACACTTCACGTTATTTCTCAAAATTTCAGGAAGGATGGTTTTGCAAAAACCTGTTTGCACATTCGTGGCTACAGAAATAATACGTCCGATCTTCAACTTTTCTCGTAATAGCAGAATCAGCCGTAATATAAACCTTGCAAACCGGGTCCTGGATCATGGCATCCTTTCCTAATAACCCAGAAGTCTCCTCACTTTTATTCCAATCGCGAAAGGCACGACGCACCATGTAAAACATGATAATAAGTAGGATGAGAATGATAATAATTCGATACATGAGAATCCTGTCTTTGAAGTAAATGACTCAGCCCCGTGACCTTATTTAGAAACGGCCAACGAAGCATCCACCTCTTAGAAGTATAGCTGGGCACCTAGCTTGAGTCCAAGATGACCAATCGTCACAGATAGATCGCGTAGTCACGAATATGAAAACGTACAACAACCATGTACACTGTTGAAGCATAAATAGGAGACAGGCAAAGATTTTTGGACCGAAGAAGGCGAGACAACTCAGAAAGGCTAAAACCCATGTCCATTTGTAAAGATTTTGAGACTCTTCACGAGAATATTGACGACCAGTGAAGACGACAAGTCGCGGTCTTCTTTTTTTCAACTATCCCCTATAGACGGTTTTATTATTTGAACAGGAGCGCATTATGGTCACCATTGCATTGATGGGAGAACTACAAACGATAGAAGGTGAACGAACACTTGGATGTGAAATATCTGAGCCGACTTCAGTCAAGCAATTGATACGAAACCAAGGCAAACCTCTACGGGACGTCTTTCAATTACTGAAGGAAAAGAAGCTGATGGTCACCGTGAATCGGCGGATTGCCAGTGAAGACACCAAGGTCAACGAAGGGGATGTCGTGAATCTTGTGGCTCATGATGGGATGGGAAGGAGTGGACTGACACCTTCACTTTACTGACGACAACATCGTTCAACATGATAAAAAAGTATGATAGCCGTTCCAGTTATACCGACTCGGTCGAATACCAAATGGCTATATTTTGATATTCACTACGTGATATGCAAGATCAATTACTGTTAGAGCATCCATGCGGGGATAACCTTCCGTACGTATGAAGCGGTGTTTCGCACTGAGTTGGTTTATTTGAATCGCCAAAAGTTATTTGGTTTCGCGATAAACTACAAAAGGGGCCACGCCGTACATGGCGTGGCCCCTTTTGAGCATCGTATAATTTTTGATAAGCGCCTTACATAACTCTTGTCGAGTGACAGGCCATTAGGAGGGGGCTAATGAACCGTAACCCTATTTCTTGGCGCCTAAAATTTTGTCTTTAGCAGCTTTGGCCACTCTAAACTTCAGAACCTTCTTTGCAGGAATTTTAATGGCCTCACCCGTTTGTGGATTTCGACCAATTCTGGCCTTGCGGTGTGCAAGCACCAGCTTTCCGATTCCTGGCAACGTAAATGAATTTTTGGCTTCCTTGTAGGACAACTCCGCCAAGTCGTCAAGAATTTGCGTCGCGACCTTCTTCGTAATGTCAGCCTTCTTCGCTACATGATCGGCAATCTGAGACTTAGTCATCGCTTTTCCCATATACAGGCCTCCTCCCGAGAGTAGATGTTAATTAACAGTGATCCGCCAGCTTTTGTCTTTGTAATGATATTACCAAGTGGAAGGAATGCCCCTTTTCTAGAAGAACAAAGAGGCGAAAGTTACACGTACGTGCGTTATGAAGCACGCCTATGCCCTTTAGACAGGTAACGGGGCGGAAGTGTACCGGATGCACAATACCCTGTCAACACAGTCGAAATCATATTTTTGAGGTCCTCGTCATTTCTATTTTTCTACTAATCAACAGTTGATGGATGGTTGTTTGATCTGAGGCATCTCTTGCAGGCTGACCTCGTTGCGAGATACAGTACAAAGCTGTTAAAGAAAGTTATAATTTATTATTATCAAATTGTAAAGAAAAGATATGCATTATGGCTAAAGAGCTTCCAATTATTGCCTCTCCCCAAAGTGGAGAAGAACCTGCAAAACAAGACGTCGCCTACTCCCGAGTCTTCTGTCAGCGTGCCGAGACTCCACCGCTCAAATTACTCATGGATTTCCTCAAGGCCAAAAACCAAACACCTCTCATCCCGACAATGGACCCTGAAGCCCTGGATGACTGGGACTGGACCCATATCTCAATCGGGTACAATCGTGAACGAAAACCTCTCCAGCTCTTTTGCGTCCGAAACAAGGGGACATATAAAGAAGTCTTCGAGACAGAGAAGTTTACCTTCTTAAATCGCCTTTCCGCTCACGACCATATGGAAGGTGAAATAGCTCGAGAATTCGTGACGCGAGCACATTTTATTGCCACCATCCAAATGACCAAAAATGATATGACAGACGAAGGATATGACTTTAATGGGTGGATTCTTGAATTCTTTCAAGAAAATTGCGACGGGATCGTCCAAATTGACGGGCAAGGGTTTTTCTCCCCGAAAGGCGACTTAGTCGTCGATATGCAAGAAATCAGCGAATCTCCAACCGATGGTGCCCCCACTCTGCCAGCCGCAGAAGCGTGACGCCTTCGGGTACAACGCTGAATCACTCGGCGGATGATCTTGCTCTGCGCATCCGCATGCATGTCCTCTTTATGTTTTTACGTTCAAGGCCTCGGCGACACACCCGTCAAAGGTCTTGCTTGGAAAATCTGGCAAGCCCCCGCGATACGCCACTCCATCCTTAATCACTTCCAGTAAGGCACCTTCTTCAAACTGAAGCGGCTGCTCGACTACATTGGCTCGGCACACTAAAATATCGGCTGGGGCCCCGGCCTGAATTTTTCCGACGCCGTGCTCACCGACCAGATCCCCAGCTAACCCCGTCATACCATGCCAAGCCGACAAAGCTGGGACACCATCATTCATCAACGAAACCAATTCCATATAATTCCGACCATGCATGCCAGGCAGGATGGGGTCGGTCCCCCCAAGCATGTTCAAACCGCTCTGAAACGCATGCTTGACGGCCTGACTATGAACCTCAACTACCTGCTGAACCTTTTGCTTCACAAACGGCGTGAGATCGTCGGCTTCTGTCAGCGCCTGCCCAATCCATGAAGTCGGAGTCACCGTACACCCTTTCACATAAGCCCGTTCCGCCAGCTCTTCATCCATGAATGAGATGTGCTGAATATCTTTGACCCCGTGTTCAATGGCTAAGGCAATGCCATTCTGACTATGGGCATGTGCTGCGACATACATGCCGCGCGCCGCCGCTTCCTCACAAATTGCATGGATTTCCGCAGCCGTGAAATCCCGATGTTCCAATTTATCCGATGGAGAAACCACCCCAGGGCTGGCACAGATCTTCACGAGATCTCCACCGCAAGCCGCAATCTCCCTTACACGCTTTCGGCAAGCCCATGGGCCGTCGACAATGCTTGACGGCCGTCCTGGCCCTGGAGGCCACAACGCTTGAACCTGTCCGCAACATCGATCAGGTCCCAGAAAATCTGCATGCCCGCCGGTCGTCGATAACATGCAAATGGCGATTTTGAGCCGGGGACCAATGATTATGCCCTGATCGACCAGACGTTTCAGCACATGAGTCGCGCCACCAACATCACGCATAGTGGTTACTCCGCCATTGACTAACGTCGTATACAGAACGCGTTCGGCATAGATCAAACCTTCCTGTCCACCCATTCGTTCAAGATCATCTCGGCTGACACCACACAATGTCACATGACCGTGACAATCGATCAGACCGGGGGTGACCG
>BQIU01000032.1 GCA_021603905.1 Nitrospirales bacterium | reverse complement strand
GAATTTTATTATCCAGGAATTTTGGTCATGGACTGTAGGTATGAATGGACAAATCCTGAACGAAGGTACTATCTCTAAAAGAATAGTGTGGGTTGTAAGTAATGTCAAACATTTACGACGCCAAAATGATGAAACAACTCCGCTTCATTTGAGGAGTTTGACCCTTGTAATTTTCCTATGCTACTTTTGATTTTTCCCTTCGGTCTTTAGGTGATCCTTCGTTTGAGTATGACAGGTTTATGATGAATACCCCGCACGTGTCACGGACTCAGGTTGTTGACCAAGTCACCCTTCGGCTCGCCCAACCGATTCCACTTAATCAGGAGTGGATCGGAGATCGTGAGCTGCTCCAGCAACTGTTGGCTTGTTGGTTGGTGGTAGACCCGCGAGACCTGCCATTGTCTCCTCGTATCACCGGACAGCCTGGCGTGGGGAAAACGACGCTGGCCATGTCTGCGGCCAAAGAAAAGAAACAAGATCTCTATATATTTCAATGTACTGCCGATACGCGACCGGAAGACCTTCTCGTCTCTCCGGTAATTTCAGAGGGAGGCACCATCTCCTATCAGGCGTCCCCGCTGGTGACGGCGATGCTGACCGGAAGTGTCTGTCTGTTGGATGAAGGCAACCGCATGAATGAAAAAAGTTGGGCATCACTCGCCCCTTTGCTTGATTATCGTCGGAGTGTCGAATCGATTATTGCCGGCATTCAAATCAAAGCCCATGACCATTTTCGATGTTGCATTACGATGAATGAAGATGCCTCGACGTATGAGATTCCCGATTATATCCTTTCACGATTACAACCGACCTTAAAGGTCGAATTCCCCGCCCGCGATCATGAACTGGCGATCCTGCACTATCATCTGCCGTTTGCTCCAGCCGATATTCTTAGTCTGACTGTTGATTTTCTTCAGAAGGCTCACGAACTCGACTTGGAGTTTTCTGTCCGTGATGGGATCCATATGGTGCAATATGCGCTGAAGCGATTGGCGCAAGACTCCTCCCATCCCCTCGGTCAGGATGAGGCCTGGAAGGAAGCGCTGACAAAGGTGTTGGGGGAGGAAGCCTTGGACCTTGATTCACTTGCGCGTCGCCGAAGCCGCGCAATCGGCAATGAATCCACTCCAAAGGGATTGGGCGACTTTTTCTTTGATGAAGGGCATCCTCTTCATCCGGATCAGTAGTGCACAAGAAAAACGTATCTCGTCGTTCGTATTTCGTGTGAGGAGTCTTTTTAGGCATCACAAACGATAAATTGTCTTTTCTCTTTTTTCTTTAGCGAGACACGAAAAACGAGCAACGAGCGACGTTCTAAGTCTGCTCTCAGGCTTTTCTAGACGATCTTCTCTCAATAGCACAGGCGAATATGATATCTGACAAACAGGTCACGGAAACTGTTTTTCAATTATCCCCGCGCATCTCGCTGTTGCCGATACGTCACGGGAGTGGCGATGTGGCACAAGAAGTTCGAGAATATCTGTTGACGAAAAAACACGTGGACTGTGTTGCGATTCCTCTTCCACCATCCGTGGAAGATGTTCTGGAATCAGCCATTCCCAATCTCCCCTATATTCAATTAGTTCTTATTCCCGAAGCCAGAGAAGACGCGACCTATTCCTATATTCCCATCGATCCCTGTCAGGCGGTCATTATGGGCATTCGTGTGGCGCTCATCGAAGGTATTCCCCGTGCATATATCGATCGAGAGGTCTCACGTTTTGAGCCATCGGCCTTTTCGACTGCTGACCCCTATGCGCTCAAACACGTGTCCTTGGCCTCCTATGGAGCCGCCATGCTGCCCTCCATTCCAGCCCCTACGACCGGCACGCAACGCTGGCAACGTATTGCTTGGATGGCCTTTCGTCTTCACGAACTCGAACTCTATTACGAATCAATCGTCTGTCTGTGCTCACTAGAAGATTGGCCCTGGATACGAACGGCTTATCAGAGCCGTGCGCAGTATGACGCGCCTGACACGCTTCAGGGAAGACCGGAGTCCTATGCGGTTCAGCTTGAGTCACTCTATTTTGTGTTGGGTGAGCTTCCGTTTGTGACTGAGCTGTATGAAACGCGCAGGCAGGAAGCCCGAGCTGATACGCATCTTTCCATTGATGGCATCAAAGAGTTGCTTCTTGAAACGCGGACAGAATGGCTCAGGACTTGGCAGGCCAATAGCGCACAAGAATCAAATTGGGTTACTCCACAATTGTTGCAAATGTATTTGCAATATGTGAGAAATCTCTCTCTCTTACATCGTCGATTAACTCCTGATCTGTATACATTAGTTCTGGCAGCCAAACAGCTGGCAGGTGATGAGTTCGCGCTCACGCTGTTAGATACGGCCAAGCACTATCGATTTCAAGAAGTACGCGTGCCTCCGTGGAGCCTACCCGCTATTTCGGTTGGACTCGGAGAAATTCAGTTTCCAGATGGAACGGTGAGCAAAGCCAAAAACCGTTTAGCCGGCGAACGTCTCGAATGGAAATCGCTGTCGTTGCGACCGGCACCGCCAAAACGAAAGAAACGGAATTGGGCGTTTCAATGGAATCCGTTTGGACAATGTTCCTGGCCTCCGGAAGACGATAAAATTGAATCGTTTTCCGCACATGTTCGTCAGCAAGCGAAATCTCTTTTGGGTGCCGAGTTGGCCAAAGCCGAAAAATTTACGACTTCGCTGCGTGACGGGATTGACATTCGCGAGACACTGCGACATTCCATTACCAGGAAATCACAAAATCTTGAAATTTACGTCAAAGATCTTCCCCCTTCCCGTGGGACGCTTGAAGTCATTGTGTTTCTCTTTGAAATTCCGGCCGATGCAGAGAAATTTTCATGGCAAGCGACGTGGTATGCAGAACATGAAGAAGAGTCGACGTTGTGCTTTTTTGCGACACCATTTTTGGACAATATGATTGGTCCAGGAATCGGGCAGTCTCAATATGGGGGAACCATGTTTTTGTTTCCTCCCAGACCGATACCCGATATTTGGACAGACCCGCAACTCGACTTCACGCGTACATTGGAAGAACGACTCATTGCCGGCGCCTGCCGCCATTCACAAGAGATCCATGTTGCACTCGTCTCGCCGATTCCGCCAAAGGCCCGATGGCGACAAATTGCTCGGAAATTTGGGCGAAAACTGATTCCCATCCCTCTGAGCCGGTTTTCAGGACAGACGGTGAACCGACTTCGACAATTTCATGTCCTCAACGGTCATGACATTCGTAGTTACGCCTCTCAGTTCATTCGGGACTAGTTTGATTAGGTCGGAGCCATCAGAATGTCATCCAAGAATTCAACAGAGATTCCTGAATCTGTTTTGACGCGAATTCGGGAACTCCGAGAAGAAATTCACCATCATGACCGTCTGTATTACCTGAAAGACCAACCTGAGGTTTCGGATTCAGTCTACGATCAACTATTCAAGGAACTCCAAGATCTTGAGGAACGGTTTCCTAATCTGGTTAACCCCGACTCGCCAACCCAACGAGTGGCGGGTGTCCCCTTAGATAAATTTGAAAAGGTCCAGCATGAATATCCCATGCTCAGTCTTGATTCACATGTCAAGAAAGAGGATGTTCAAGCATTTGATCAACGAGTCCGTCGTGAACTTGACGTCGAGATGGTCGAATACACGGTCGAACCAAAATATGATGGTCTCTCAGTTGAGCTGGTATATGATTCCGGGAATTTTATCCGCGGATCGACTCGCGGGGATGGAAGGATTGGGGAAAATATCACGATGAATTTGCGCACGATTCGCGCTCTTCCCCTCCAATTACTGAACGTGTCTGCTGTTCCGTCACAACTTGTGATTCGAAGTGAAGTGTATATTCCGCTTAAAGACTTTCATGCCCTCAATCAGCGTCTCACCGAAGAAGGGGAAGAACCTTTTGCGAATCCGCGAAATGCCGCCGCGGGTTCACTGCGACAGTTAGATTCTCGCCTTACGGCAAGTCGGCCCCTGACGATCACCTGTTACGATCTCAAATTGCAACAAGGTGATCGTCCTTCTTCGCATTGGGACGCGGTCTCAAAGATAGGGGAATGGGGATTGCCGATTCCGGAACATCGACAACGTTGCCGATCAATTGATGAGGTGATGGCCTTTCATGTCGACATGGAGTCGCAGCGGGATCAATTACCCTTTGAAATCGATGGAATTGTTGTGAAAGTCGATCGCTATGACTGGCAACAGGCACTTGGAGAAAAATCACGAAGCCCGCGTTGGGCAATGGCGTTTAAATTTCCACCACGTAAGGAAATGACCAAGGTTCATCGCATTATGGTCTCAGTAGGACGGACAGGGGCACTCACGCCGATCGCGATGCTGAATCCCGTTGAAATAGGTGGTGTGACCGTGAGTCGGGCGTCACTCCATAATATTGATGAGGTCGCACGCAAAGACATTCGGCCTGGCGACACGGTCAAGGTTGAACGGGCAGGGGATGTGATTCCCGATGTGGTGGAACGAATTGACATTCCTGGAGAGGTTCGCGCAGAGCCTTTTACTCCACCAACTGCCTGCCCAGTGTGTCAGTCCCATACGATTCAAGAAGGCCCGATTCTTTACTGTACGGGGCAAACCGTTTGCCCGGCTCAATTAAAAGGGGCGCTCGAATTGTTTGCCTCAAAAGGTGCGCTCAACATTGATGGACTTGGGAAGAAAACGGTGGCCCAATTGGTTGACCAGGGTTTCGTCAAGGATTTAGCCGACTTTTACACTTTGACGAAAGATCAACTGTTATCGCTCGAAGGGTTTGCTGAAAAGTCTGCCACACAATTATTGGCAGGTATAGAAAAGAGTAAACAGGTGCTGTTATCGCGATTCATTTTTGGACTAGGCATTCGAAATGTCGGCGTACATATCGCTCAGGTGTTAGCCCGGCACTTTGGGTCATTAGCGAGGTTGCGCAAAGCAGAAAAAGAAAAACTTCAACAAATACATGAAATTGGTCCGGAGATCGCAGCGAGCGTGGACAGTTTCTTTCAAGAACCTCAAAACCTTTCTGTGCTGCAACGCATGGAAGAGTTAGGCGTGACAGTTGAAGAACTCGATACCGTAAAAATTTCTACCGATCAGCCATTAGCCGGAAAAATCTTCGTCCTTACCGGAACTCTGGAAGGTTTCACGAGACCAGAAGCGAAGCAAAAAGTTGAATCCCTTGGTGGCCGTGTGACCTCGAGCGTCAGCAAGCAAACCGATTATGTTGTAGCAGGAACTGAGCCTGGTTCGAAGCTTGACAAGGCTCAAGCGTTAGGTTTAACCGTATTAGATGAAGCAGGTTTCAGCGCATTATTAGTGGAAAACGTTTCTTCCGCTTCGTAGTTGTTTGCTCTACCCCTCATTCCGATAGTACTTCCCTTTAATATAACCATGCGTCGAGGTGTGACTCCAACTTCTCATCTCTGGAGGAGTATGATCGGGATGTTCTGACAGTCGTATTTCAGGAATATCAAATCAATAGTCGCCTGAGCCTGAAAGCAGAAGTCAAAGGTATGAGGAATCGTACGATGTTTGTTAGCTTGATGAAGCAGGATATATCATTCTTTATTGATTTATGGATTAATTTTACTTTTTTCAAAGGAACACTATATGAAAAATGCTAATTCTATCGTTATGACTCTGTGTGTCTTTCTGTTGATATTATCCGAAACGAACTCATCGTATGCCATGACGATGTTTGGGAACACAGGACTTTCTGGAGGGTTCCGGTGGGATGCCGATTCAAGGCACGTTCATGGTTTAGAACGATCGCTGAGTGGTGGACTGCGTTACTCTCTCCAGACTGGGTCATATGCAGGATACAGGGATCTTTTCTCATGGCAAGGGGAGCCACCGAGTGTGACTGATTTTCAACATGCGATCGAAGATGCTTTTGCTGCATGGACGGTAGATGATCCTGTTTCCGGATTGGGATCAGATTTGTCTTTTGTAGCCGATTTGGAGACGCCGGCTGTTGGAACTGGGTTTGGTGGCGTAAACATTGCTGGTGCTGAAATTGATTTGCTTGCAGCTACGGATTCGGTCTTGTGGGATCCCGGAGATTTTGGACAAAGAGGAGAGACGTTTTTTAATGCTGTTGGCGGTGGCGTCACGTTAACATCGGGAACGATTAGTTACAATGGCGGTGCGATATCGGGAGCCGATATCACGATCAATAATAATCCTCAAGCTGCGTACTCTCTTGATTTCTTTCAGCTTTTGTTGACCCACGAAATCGGACACTCGGTCGGGTTGGGAGATGTTGAATTTACTCTCAACCCTGGGGTCTTCATTGATGACAACTTTGATGGACGTTCCAGTGTAACCGCACTGAATACACTAACCAATTCTTGGGTAGGCCTGGTCGATCCGTTTGCTCCAAGCGCGTCGCCGTTATCTCTATTCGATGTCCCTGATGCCGATCCTGGAATTGATACACCCGGTGTTAACATTCTTATGGAAAGTGCAATCCCAGATGTCTTCATCGGCAATCCGACTCCGTTACAAAATGATGATTTCGGAGGTCGCCAATTCTTGTATCCATTTGTGTCTTCGACAGTCATACCAGAGCCCTCTACCATATTACTGTTCGCCACAGGGTTGATTGGCCTTTTTGTGTATCGCTGGAACTGGAGATCATGAGAGTAGAGAAAAGGCTGATCCTTGTTGGGACGCAAAGTTAGAACCCAATGTTCTAAATGATGGAGTAAGAGCAAATGCTAAAAAATCTATTCTGCTGTAGTAAAATCAGAGTTGAGGGCGAAATTCATCATGACTTGATTAGTTATCGGTGTAACTGTTTGGGTTAATGCGGCATTCGGGAATTGGCAAGGAAGGGTTTAATTGACCGTCCTCTTTTCGGAAAATAGAAGACGGCGATGGGTGCGGAAGATCGGCCTATATATATCGTAGTTGGTTTCTGGTAGAAGCCCTCTATTTTCCTACATATTGGGTCGGGTGGCTATCGAAATAATAGCTTGCTACTAACTCTATAGTTATGTATTGCCAAAGATGTAAGCCTTTTGATCAGGACTTCAGATGAGAGCGAAACGATTACAATTAATCGATCAAAAAAGAACAGATGTTTTGCCCCTTGAGATTGATTTTGTTTCTGGCAAAACGGCGTATCGCAGAAAATATGGTCATACTGGTGGCGAAGCCATAAGTCGGGCTGTGGGGATTAAAAAAGGCCATCGGCCCAATATTGTCGATGCGACCGCTGGCCTAGGACGTGACGCCTTTGTGCTCGCCACGATGGGATGTCAGGTGCATATGATTGAACGATCTGACGTTATTGCCAAATTACTTGATGGTGCCTTACGCCGTGCAATGGAGGATGAAAAAATTGGTGCATTGATAACGGAGAATGTCTCGCTGACATGTGGAGATAGTCAGCAGGCTCTATTCCAAGTCCCGTTTGAGCCCGAGGTTATCTATCTTGACCCTATGTTTCCTCCGAAAGAAAAATCGGCCTTAGTAAAAAAAGAGATGAGAATGTTGCAAGAAATTGTGGGAAAAGACGCAGATGCCGATGAGCTATTGAATGTTGCGTTGTCGAAGGCCACCAACCGTGTAGTCGTGAAACGCCCCGCCTATGCCAATTTTCTGGCAAACATGACACCGCAGACGTCAATAAAAACCAAAAAATACCGCTTTGATATCTATTTGGTGAAAAAGTAATCTGAATTGTTATGGGTACGTCAGACGATCTAGGTTGCGCAGGTTTCGAGATGAGACACAATCCATCGTTTTTCGACCTATGACGCGACTACGTCAACGGTTGGATGCATTCAACGCGATTATTCGTCGGACTATTCACTGTCGTACTGACCGGGTACGCTTCCATCTCCTCGTTATTACGATATGGACCCAAGATCGGGTTGAGAGTGATTGGATCGCTGACAGTCGAATCGAGCCATCGATCGTAGTCACTCGGTTCGAGTATGACCGGCATACGGTGATGAATCGGCTCCATAAGGGCATTGGGTCCGGTCGTGACAATCGTACACGATTCAATCGGTTCCTTCGTGGCCTTCTCGTTTCGCTCCCATAATCCTGCGAACGCAAAGGGTCGATGATCCTTAAAGCGAATGTAATACGGTTGTTTCGTCTTCCCCTCTCGTTTCCACTCGTAATATCCATGAGCTACGACCAAACAACGACGTTTCTTAAACGCTGAACGAAAGCTCGGTTTTCCGGCCATCGTTTCCGCTCGTGCGTTAATCTTGTTCCCAATCGATGCGTCCTTCGCCCAGGGCGGAAGGAGCCCCCATTTCAATAATGTACATTTGCGATGTTCATTCTCTGGCGCGTCACGAACACACGCAACCATTTGACTTGGGGCGATGTTATAACTGCCCGTCACCTTAGACGTAAGTTTCGCGTTTAAGACCTTCAACAGGTCTTCAATCTTTTCGAGTCGAACATAGCGACCGCACATGATGGTACTTTCCTCTGATTTGCCTAGAAGTTCTTGACCAAGTCCCAACTCTTGACCAGGCGAAGAATCGCCGGGCCAACATCCAGAGCCCACATAGCCGCCTCTGGGCTAACCTCCGCACCGTGAGCTGCTTGATTGCCAAGTGCGATTAGTTCACTTAGAGCGTTCGCGTTGCCTTTCTGGATGATATTGCGACGGCTTAGTTCATTAAGGAGTATCGCAGCTGTGGGTCGCTTCAAGACCACATCGTTATTCTCGGCAATCTGACTTAGAACCTTCTCGAGCTCGATTCTCAGAGCAACCAACGCAAGGTTGGGATCGTCGGAGGGAACCAGGTCGATTTCCTCACCGTTTTCTAACTTCACCTCCACTTCTCTTTGACTTTGGGGGGGAGTGCCACTTTGAGTCAGCTGTGCCGAGGTAACCTTGTCAGTGGCGGCTTTGAGGTCATGAAGCTCGATCTTGAATCCCCCCGGGAGTTCCATCGAGCGTACCAATGGTGTCAACCATGGCAGTGCGGCAATGACAATCAACGTTAGTGTGACGAGATCCAGTTCAATGTCAGGGAATGCCATGTGAAGACTTGCAAGCAGAATTGCTATTGTCGACACTATGATACGCATAATTCTGTATGGATCTGAATTGGGCGTCTTTGATTTCATTACAACTCCTATGCTCGCAATGGGCTCTTTAAGTCAAGTCGCACAATGCCTTTCCTCCGTTTCTAAGTCGTTAGGTAGGCAATGAAAAGAATACAGTATCTCGCTTATTAATCAAGGCTATGAGCGTGATTTATCACGTATTCTTGTATTGCACTTGACAGGGGTACGTTCGTACCCCTATAACACGTCTAGCATGAAAACGCTCCAATATTTCGACAAGATCGTTCGGTTTTATCACGCACAAGGTCGCATGCCGAGTTACCGCGAAATCATGCGACTCGCGGGGCATAAGTCCCTCAACCAGACGCAGAAAGTCGTTGCCAAACTAGTAGAGTTGGGACGTCTACAGCGTGATTCTACAGGACGACTCCTCCCCACGCGCTACTTTCACGAAATCCCGTGGCTCGGTACTGTCGTAGCCGGATGGCCCTCGCCCGCTGACGAAGAACTACTCGATACCGTCACACTCGATGAGTATCTCATCACGAATAAAGAAAAAACGTACATGTTACGTGTCCAGGGCGACTCGATGATCGATGCGTGTATTCTCCCAGGTGATCTCGTGCTCGTGGAATGGCGAAAGGAAGCGAAGTCTGGTGAGATTGTCATCGCGCAAGTCGATGGCGAATGGACGATGAAAACCTATCGGAAACGAGGCCGCAAAGTAACCCTCGAAGCGGCAAATAAGAATTACGACACTATCGTTCCGAAAGACGAATTGAAAATCGTAGCGGTGGTAACAGCCGTGATACGGAAGTACTAATGGACGCACCACTGAACATTCACCACCTCCCAAACGCCATTCTTCATATCGATGCAGACGCGTTCTTTGCATCGTGTGAACAATCTCGAAACCCTGCGTGGAAAGGTCGACCGGTGATTACCGGAAAAGAACGAGGAATTGTCGCCTCAATGAGTTACGAAGCGAAGAAGCAAGGCGTCACACGAGGGATGCGACTCAACGAGGTAATGCAACGCTGTCCCAATGCGGTGCTACTACCGTCGGACTACGAAACCTACAGTCTGCTCTCGAAACGCTTATTTGCGATCGTGCGACGCTATACGCCGGATGTCGAAGAGTACAGCATCGATGAATGCTTCGCGGACATTACCGGATTACAACGGCCCCTCAAAGGATCATATCCGCAGATCGCTGAACGCATTAAAAACGCGTTAGACCGTGAACTCGGGTTTACCTTCTCCGTGGGCTTGGGCCCATCGAAGGTCGTCGCGAAGATCGTCTCGAAATGGAATAAACCGTCAGGTCTCACATGTATTCGCGGCGTCGACTTACATCGGTATCTCGGTCAATTACCTGTGGAGAAACTGTGGGGAATCGGGAGTCAAACCACGGCGTATCTCACGAAGCACGGCATCTATACTGCGCTTCAACTCGCCAAGCTCCCCGAAGGATGGATCAGGCAGCATTTAACGAAGCCATTCTACGAACTCTGGCAGGAACTTCAAGGCAAGAGTGTCTTACCACTCGATACGAAAGAAAAGGACGAATATCAATCGATCCAAAAGTTCAAAACGTTCTCCCCACCGTCCAACAATCGAGACTTTCTGTTTGCGCAATTGTCGAAGAACATCGAGAACGCTTGTATGAAAGCGAGACGCTACGACCTCGCAGCAGGTGGCGCAATTTGTCTCATGCGTACGCAAGACTTTCACGACTTTGGGCTCGAAATGCGATTTAACCGACCGACCGCGTTTTCACATGAAGTCGTGCGAGCCCTCACCCCGTTATTCGATCGCTTATTTTCCGAAGTGCTGCAGTATCGCTCAAGCGGCGTGACACTTTGTCATTTAGTCAATGACGACCGCATTCAACTAAATCTATTCGAACCTCCACTCCACATCGAGAAATACAAGCGATTCTATGGCGCCGTCGATTTGTTACGAAAACGTTATGGGAAGCACACTGTTTCGCTGGGGTCGAGTATTCACGCGCACAAACACGCGCAACATATTGGCGAACGCGGCGATACACCGAAACGTAAAGGACTACTCTTTAAAGGCGAGACGCCACGGAAACGATTAGGAATTCCCATGTTTGTCGGAAAAGTAAAATGATTAGAATACTCTCCGTTTCTAGTCGGTACTCCGACGCGGTTTGACAACGTGTATTGACCATGGCGTAAGAGGAAAACTAGCATGAGCAGTTTCTTCATGCCACATCAAACACCCGACAGCCAAAGTCCCAAAGACGAGGATGCCCTTAAGAGGAACAAATTCTAGAGCTCAAATAGGGAACTAGACAGCTAGTAAGGGAGCTATCCTACAAAAAAGTAGATCAGGCGACAGTGCAAAATGTCCTATGTTGTTGCCCTTCACTCTGGTAAGGGAAGCCTATAAAAAAACATACTTGAGGGTTATCCCTCTCATGCTATAACTCTAGGTCCCTCCATTCGGTTTCTTATGTATCCAAATATATACCAGTCGTATCTATTTGGATAATAAGTCACCAACTTTCTTCCATCCTGCCGCAGTCGGAATTTGTTTCGACATTTCTATAAAACCATCAGAGTAACCGTTTTCTAGATGCTCGCTTCTGTGGATCCTCCTTCTGGAACAACTTCTGCAGTTCATGATTGTTAAAAGCGATACGAGTCCTAGGCGTTTGAGTATTTTTGATTGTCATTTCGATCATTGAACACCCTAACTTACATTTGATGCACGGAACGTCTACGGAAAGGAGGTGATCGGAGATTGTGGATTTTCCGTTACAGAACGCTATGTGCATGGTGAAGATGTGAAAGCGCTAAGGGTGTGCGTCAAACTTTCTTATATCGTCAGTACACATTAATTTTTAGAGAAGGAATCAATGCTCAGGAGGAATCATTATGAATAATATGGAAAACAGTCATGATATGCCAACGGGAGACAATACGGGAGATGAACTAGGAAGAAATAACATGCCAACTGGGAGCACGAACAATCAGGCTGCCGGCAATGATATGCCCACTGGGAGCACGAATAATCAGGCCGCTAGCCATGACATGCCCACTGGCAGCACGAATAACCAGGCGACCGGTGATGACATGCCGAATGGGCAAATGAAAGATGTTCCCAGACAGGACAACATGCCGACCGGCGATATGGGAGGCCCAGCTTATTCAACTCAGATGGAAGACGATGACGGATTCAA
Organism: Nitrospirales bacterium; assembly: GCA_021603905.1. Classification (GTDB taxonomy): domain Bacteria; phylum Nitrospirota; class Nitrospiria; order Nitrospirales; family UBA8639; genus JAGQKC01. Next base: position 28,728 of record BQIU01000032.1, on the reverse strand, counting down.
CCGTTTTGGTCCAACGAGTGATACTCCTGACTTCGATATGTCTAACTCATTCGAGCCAGGTGTTGTAGAAATAGAATTTCGTGATGGGTTACGGCCACAGCTCAGTAGTTCGCCGACTGGAGGATTTGCGACGATTTCAAGTCCTAGTGTTGGAAACCTCTCCGACCTTAATCAAAAATTACAAACCTATGGTCTGCTCCACGCAGAACCCAGCATTCAGATGTCAGACCACGAAGCTGTGCGAACGCAAGCAATCGCTCGCGAGTATGATGCCAGTATTCCAAATCTGGGTAGTTTCATTACATTACATTTTCCGACGAACGCCAATACGGAAAACATTGCCCGCGAGCTATGCCAGTTACCTGAGGTCGAGCGGGCTGTCGCGGTTCCACGAGCAATACCCCCGCTCAGTCCACTGAATGAACCGCTCGTCGGCACTTCCGATCAAGTCATTGTGGATCCGACAACTGGTCACGAGAATCAGTGGTATATTTTTCGGTGTCGCGCTGACCGTGCGTGGGATATTGCCAGCGGTACCGACGTGGTCGTGGCCGATATTGATTGGGGTTACCGCACGACTCACCAAGACCTTGCCAGTCGACTTGACCTCAGCCACGCGTACAATGCCTATGATGGAGGCACGAATGTCTCCACGGGTTCATCGATATCCCACGGCACAGCTGTCATGGGGATTGCAGGAGGGGCGGACAATAACTTGGGGATGGCTGGGTTCGCTTTTAATGCCAGCTTGTGGCCCGTGCAAGCGGATAGTGGGCCTGGAACTTTTCTTGGCGGGAACGCCTGGGCACGGGGTATCGATTGGGTCCGCACATCTAATAGTGGCGGTCGACGGAAGGTAATCATCCTTGAAGTGCAGACCGGTTCATTTGGAAACTATGAAATGGTTCCATCTGTAAACGCTGCGATTCGCACGGCAATCTCCCATGGTGTGGTCGTTTGTGTCGCGGCTGGTAATGGCAATCGCAACGCAGGTCTTGATGATTCCGGTAACCCTATTCCGGAAACCGGATCTATTCTCGTCGGCGCAACAGAATATCATCCAACAGAGAATCGACGTGCCAGTTTCAGCAATTTTGGAGATCGAGTGGTTGTTTCCGCACCAGGTGATTCATTACACGACGTAACGGCTAGCAGTTCTTCCGATAATGGTGTTCGGAATGGTTTTGGAGGTACATCTGGTGCCACTCCGAAAGTTGCTGGTACCGCCGCCTTGTTACTGGAGGTAAACCCCAGTCTAACCCACGCTGAGATTCGAACGATCCTTCAGACGACGGGAACTGCTGTTGTCACTGATTCTAACAAACCCGTTGGCACGTTCCTTAATGCCGAGGCAGCTGCTCGTCAGGTTGCACGTCCAACTCCTTCTGGTCCTGTTGTTTCCTGGGGCGCCAATCGATTGGATGCCTTCGTGATTGGGACCAATTCTGCGCTTTACCATAAATGGTGGAATGGCTCGGCTTGGGGTCCCTCGGTCACCGGGTATGAGTCCATGGGCGGTACGATTACCAGCGATCCAGAAGTCGTAGCCTGGGGTCCGAACCGCCTCGACGTGTTCGTCCTTGGCACTAATTCTGCGCTTTACCATAAATGGTGGAATGGCTCGGCGTGGGAGCCCTCGGTCACCGGGTATGAGTATATGGGCGGTACGATCATTGGACAACCCAAAGTTGCCTCGTGGGGCCCGAACCGCCTCGATGTGTTCGTCCTCGGCACCAATTCTGCGCTTTACCACAAATGGTGGAACGGTTCGGCGTGGGGTCCCTCGGTCACCGGATATGAGTATATGGGGGGCACGATTGCAAGCAATCCGGAAGTCGTGGCCTGGGGTCCAAACCGCCTCGATGTGTTTGTGATCGGCACTAACTCCCGTCTCTATCATAAGTGGTGGAACGGCTCGGCGTGGGGCCCGTCAGTTACTGGATGGGAAGATCTTGGCGGCACGATCATTGGGCAACCTCGAGTTGTCTCTTGGGGGCCAAACCGCCTCGATGTCTTTGCGCTTGGCACTAACTCCCGTCTCTATCATAAATGGTGGAACGGCTCAGCATGGGGTCCTTCAGTTACGGGATGGAATGATCTTGGAGGAACAATTCTCCGTTTGTAACCTTGTGTGTGACAAGGCCATTTCTAACTCAATGATGAATCGCCGCCGCTTTGGAGTCCGGTGTCTCCGCAGACACCGGACTCATTCCAACAGATCAAACTTGCGGTTTTCTGCGATTAGGCTATCGGATTTCCAGTGTCCACACTCACGTCGTGTAGTGGCCACGTTCGGACGCCGCTCTTCTATGTCTGTTCGGTTCTTGATCGGCGCGCGGGTCTGCTGATACGGCCGTTTAGGTTTTTGTTGGTGTGGCCTCGAAGCAGAGAGCCAATCAAGGAGTGAGCTGAGAATAAAAGTCCTGATAAATGGCTTTATGGTACACCGACGGGAGTTCTTTCTGCTGTGTGAATTGCATAGTGCATAGCGATCAATTCTGGTTTTCACCTATTGGGTAAATTTTGGTGTACATACGTTTGACCTGCATTAGATTTTAAGTGAGAGCGTTTCGCTCGGTGTTCGAGCCAATGGGTCGAGAGTATTGGGCTCCTGGTGGAAAATACTCTTTGCCATGCCAGTGATTCCGTGTCAATTCACGTCTGGTGTTGTAGGCTACGCTGTAAGAGGCACCCCGTTCCTCAAGGCTGATTTACTCCTTCCGTCATCGATAAATGAGTGTGCGTTTCTTTGTGCTTGAAATGGCTGAGGCTCCACTGTATATCCTACCTCCTCCAGCATAATGATAAAGTGATGCATTCCGTTTTAGGATATGGTGATTCTACACCCAGGTCTCTTAAGAATTCTGATCGCAGATCATCCTCTAGTGGCATTGCCAGCAGTCATTGATGGCGCTCGTCAAGATTCTGTGTATGCTTTCCTCTACCATTAACTTGAATTGAGCGGATGGTTTTTGTAAGTCGAGTCTGACCCCAAAACGCCTCCAACCTTCAGTGAGGAGTAGAGGCAATTTAACCTTTTAGTATGCGACGTTACCCTTAGGTGATGGTTCTTTCTTTGGGTTCTTTTTTGTTGCTTTTTTTTTAATGGTAGGCTATCGTCCTTTTACCGTAGCTATCCTCTGTGGGCCTGGTAGCTAGGTGTCGAATGGGATGGCCCTGAATAAGTGTTGTTTTGCTGCGGAACTTATTTTGGAAGTCACACCGAAGTCGCCTCAATTACGCGTCCTCAGGCTACACCTTCCTTATACTGTCTTGCAAAACAACAATCGTTAAATTAAAGGAGGAACCCGATGGGTTCAAAAATTTACGTCGGAGGGTTGCCCTATTCGGCAGTCGACCAAGAGTTGTCTGATTTGTTTAGTCCGCACGGAAACGTAGAATCAGCTCGAATCATTATGGATAAGTTTACCGGACGATCGAGAGGTTTCGGGTTTGTTGAAATGACCACAGATGAAGAAGCCAAAGCGGCTATTGAGGCATTGAATGGATCGGAGATGGGTGGGCGAACCTTGACGGTGAATGAAGCTCGTCCACAAACACCTCGTTCCCGAGATGGCGGTGGCGGATTCGGTGGCGGTGGATATGGTGGAGGTGGGGGAGGCCGGAGGTTTTAAGTTGCCGAGAATCCTCCAGCCTTAGCGACGACTAAATTTTTCTGATCATCATGCAGGGGAGCCTTTTTTTAAAGGTTCCCCTGTTTTTTTGTCCAAACGTGCGATGTTCGGTTTTGAGTAATCCCCCGGCTTGAACATCGAGGCGAATACCGTGATAATGGTATCGAATGTGTTATGGTTAATTGAATCTGTTTCGAATTGGATAATTGTATGAGCGATCATGATAATAAAGGTGCTGAGCGTCTTTCTCGATCTCAGGCGTCTGGAACGTCTTCTCATTCTACTTCTCAGTCTGTCTCACCAAGCCCACTGGCCTTACTTGATGAATGTCTAGCGTCCATGCCTGAGGGAGATCCTCGGGTTGCGTTGCTTGGCAAGCTCAAGCAGTTTGTCCTCCAGCAAGGGGTCGAGCAGCAGCAACGAGAAATTGAAGTTAAAAAACTGAATTCCGTTGTTGAAAAGCTAACGGCTCCCGCGAATCGAATTGGTACGCTTCTTGACTTGCCAGCAGAAGGCATGGCCAGAATTATGGTAGGGGGAAGTGAATTTTATGCCAATGTTGATCCCCGGGTTAAGCAGAAAGATTTACTGATTGGGTGTCAGGTGCTTGTGAATGAAGCGTATGTGGTTATTCGGTCGTTAGGATACGATTTGAACGGCCCGATTCTCAAAGTTCGAGAAGTGCTCGCAGACGGACGTCTTCGAATGGATCAGGAACCGGGTCGTCAAGGAATATTGTTACAGCGAGCCGCTGAGCTACGCGATGTGGAGTTTAAGCCTGGAGATGAAGTTCGTGTTGATCCATCACTGCGACTGGTGATCGAACGACTGGACAAATCGCAAACGGAAGGACATGTTTTGGATGAAATTCCGTCTGTGACGTGGGAGCACATTGGCGGACAAAAGGTCGCGATTGCTGCAATTCGGAGAGCCATTGAATATCCTCTTCTCCATCATCAGACCTTTCAACAATATCAATTCACTCAACCCAAAGGATTTTTGCTTCATGGACCTCCGGGCTGTGGAAAAACATTGATTGGGCAGGCAACGGCTGCTAGCTTAGCGCAGTTGGTGAAAGAGAAGGCTGGAAAATTGTCAGACGATCGGACAAACAAGGATGGGAAGGACACGTTTCCTCCAATCGAGCGAGGAAGCTTTCTTCATGTCAAAGGTCCTGAGGTGTTGAATATGTGGGTTGGTGAATCTGAGCGAATTGTGCGCGATCTCTTTGCGCAGGCTCGTGAACGTCGTCAAGCTGGGTTCTTACCGTTTATCTTCATTGATGAAGCGGAATCAATTCTCGGGACGAGGCGTGCAGCCCGCTCGTATAATATTTCGAATACGCTGGTGCCGATGTTTTGTGCGGAATTAGATGGAATCGAGTCGCTTCATGATGTGGTCGTCATCCTGGCGACGAATCGTCCTGACCTGATTGATCCAGCGGTCTTGCGGCCTGGCCGAATTGATAGGAAGGTGAAAATATCCCGTCCAAATCGAGAGGAAGCCACGGACATACTTGGCATTTATTTTTCTTCAGAAATTCCCCTCAATGCTGACACGATCCAACTGCATCAAGGCAATCAAGAGTTGGCGAGACAGGCGATGATTTCAACCATGTTGGATCGGCTGTTTGCTCGAACTGATGAAAATCGCGTTCTTGCCATCCGTTTACGTAATGGTCGTCGAGAGACATTGTATCGCTGTGATCTGTTAAGTGGTGCTGTGTTGGCGAGTATCGTTCGACGAGCCAAAGAGCAAGCCGTTGAGCGTGAGATTGAAGGAACAAGTGGAGGTATTTCGGAAGAAGATCTCTCTATCGCCGTGAAAGATGAGTTTCGTGAAGGTGAAATATTTCCTCCAGATGACTCTGCTGAAGAATGGTTGAAATTATTGGACTATCACCCTGATCAAGTCATTGGAGTTTCGACATTTCGAGGTGAATCATCTGCGGTTGAACGAAGAATTCATACGATCATTTAACGCCATGTCAAATTCATTACGACTATTTGGTATCGAAACCGAGTATGGCATAACCCGAGAGGATCAGCACGATGTGGATCCCGTGGTCGAGTCCATGGAGTTGGTTCGTGCCCACCTTGAAGGAGAATTTCAACAGCAATGGGATTATCGTGGTGAAGATCCTCACGCGGATCAGCGAGGCTTTCGCGTTTCTGGATTACAGCAGGATAAAGAGGAAGAAGAGTTTGTCAAGGAAGATGCTCAGCGATCAGTGTCTTTTCACGAAATGAAAAGTGATCTGGTGCTCAGCAACGGAGCCAGGTTTTATAACGATCATACCCATCCGGAATATTCGACACCGGAATGTCGAACACTGCGAGATCTTGTCGCACATGATCGAGCTGGAGAACGTATTGTGCAGCAGGCTGCAGATCGCCGTAACAAGCATCTCGGGAATTCAGCCGTACAGCTGTACAAGAACAATACGGATTTTCACGGTCATAGCTACGGATGTCATGATAACTACTTGGTTGCTCGTGATATCCCATTTGCTGAATTGCAAGCCGCCCTGATTCCATTTTTGGTGAGTCGTCAGGTCGTGGCCGGTGCAGGAAAAATTGGAACTGAAAAACAGGAGCAAGGGTATCAACCTGGCGAGTTTCAATTATCACAACGTGCCGATTTCATGGAAGTGTCTCTGGGCGTCGACACGATGTTTAACCGGCCGATTTTGAATACGCGTGATGAGCCGCATGCTGATCGGAACAAGTATCGTCGTTTGCATTTAATTGTCGGTGACGCGAATATGTGTGAATATGCAACAGCCCTCAAGGTTGGCACGACCAGACTGGTGTTGGATTTGATTGCCCAACACGCTGCCCCGGTTGTGGAATTGGAAGATCCTGTGCTGGCCATCCAAGTGCTATCGCGCGATCCTGAACTTAAAACACTGGTCAATCGAAACAATGGTGCTCCTGTTTCGGCTTGTCAAATCCAGGCCATATATTTGGAGGCGGCACAGAAAGCCTTTAGTGGTTCTGACGACGAGACTGATTGGATTTTGCATGAATGGGCCAATGTGTTGACTCTCCTGGCTCGAGACCGCTTTGCTTTGGTTGGTGCGCTAGATTGGGTCACCAAACTGTCGTTACTCGAACGTTTTCGTCAAGAAGAACAATTGGACTGGTCTGACCCCTGGTTAGCAAGTCTCGATCTGGAATATCATAATATGAACCCTGAACGAGGCCTGTACTTAGGGTTAGAAGGCGAAGGACAGGTGAAACGCGTTTGTCAAGAAGGTGAGATTCTGACAGCAATGAATGAAGGACCGGCCGATACGCGAGGTGGTATTCGAGGAACATGTGTGAAGCGATTTGGAAATCTGATCCAGTCGGTGCAGTGGGAACGTATCCAATTTAAACCGGAAGCCGGAGTTTCTAAATTCCTTGATCTGAATAATGTCGTCGATCCCACAGCAGTTCATGCTCTGAAATCGACACTCGAGGGTGCAGGGGGTCTTGCTTGCAGACGTCATGGTGTTATCAACGAAGTAGAGGAGTCGTTATATGATGAATACTGAGCATATACTCAAAGGTCAACGATTCGTGACCAGTGACATACGAACGCCAATTGAGCTTGAACGACGGGAGCAACCGACGAGTCCTATTTCCAAACCATCGGGACCATCAGAAGATGGTGGTGGACCTAAGCGCCCGGATACGGAGTCGGCAGAAAAAGATAATCTGTTAAAACGTATGCGCAAGGTCGATCCCAAGCAAGCCGAGCGTTATCGACAACGGACAGGGGAGTAGTCGCAGTGGGACGACAAGGTGATTTCATGCACATGTTGCGAGAGCAGGGGTATTCGTTCGATACGTTGCGAATGGATCACACGCAGAGTTCTGTCCCCCAACATGACCAACAGACAATGGTGACTCAGGGAACAACGGTCCTGGCATTTAAATATCAGGATGGTGTGATCGTTGGCGGAGATCGTCGCGCAACGGCTGGTATGTCCGTGATGTATGATCGAACAGATAAAGTGTTGGAGCTCGACCGGTTTTGCGTGATGGCAATTGCCGGTGTTCCTGCCACGGCCTTTGAGATGGCGCGGATATTGGAGCATTCGTTTAAATATTATCGTCGGAGCCAACTTCAGGACTTAAGCTTTGAAGGAAAGCTTCGTGCTTTAACAAAGCTACTGAAAGAAAATGCCCCAGCGGCATTAGCCGGAACTGGGACCGTGGCCCCAGTCTTTGCAGGGTTTGACCAAGAGCGACGCCAGGGAAAAATTTTCTTTTACGATATACTTGGAGCTGAATTTGAAGGCGTGGACTATGCCGTTTCCGGGTCCGGGTCGCCGACCATTCGCGGAATTCTCCATTACTTACATCGGTGGGGAGATACGCCACTCTATCAACTTCCTGAGGAACAAGCGATTGTGCTCATCATGCGTTTATTGAGTAGTGCCGCAGAATTTGATGCGGCGACCGGTGGAATAAATTATGAAGCGAATCTCTTCCCGATTGTCAAACGTATTTCTTCACAAGGCGTAGAACAGATTGCTTCTGAGCGTTTGAAAGAATTGTGTGAGTCACAGGTGATGCGTTATGTATGAAGAACCCTATCGATGGATTGAAGCGGTCGGAAATCGGCGACAATATTTAGAAGATCAGTTTAAGCAAGGAAGTCCGATTGTGGCCCTTTCCTATGACAAGGGCATTCTTATGCTGACGGTCAGTCGAGGGACGCCAAAGTTGTATGAAATTTATGACCGTATTGCATTGGGAGGGATGGGGCATCCAGCCGATCTGGAAAAATTGAGATTTCAGTTGCTGGACATGGCTCATCTTGAAGGATTCAATCGATCACCTTCTGATGTGACCGGGGCTCGGCTTTTAAAAAATGGTCTGGCGCCAACCGTGAAGCAAGCCTTTGAGGAAATATTCAAAGCCCCGTTCATTGCGAAAATTCTTTTGGCGGAATTAGGCGAAACCCCGGAACGGAATCAGTTTCTCACGATAGACTATGATGGGACGTTTGAAGAGACGAAACTCTGTGCCGTCGTGGCTGGGACTCCTTCTATTCAAGCGCAATTATTGAAGGAAGTCAAAGTTCGAATAGGGCAGAACGTCGCCTCAGTTACGGAGGCGATTGATCTTGCTGCGAGGGTTTGGGCGAAAGGGTCCTTATTGCACAGTACCATCTCTTCTGATGTGAGCCACAATGAGAAAAGTGCTGAGGATCGAGAGGGAGACGTACAAAAGGTAGAATTCGATGATGAAGAGGTTCTAAATCACTTACGTCAAACCCTACTCGATTCTACGCTTGAATGTAGTCTTCTAGACCGCACGATTTCCGGATCTTCGAAGTATCGTGTTCTTCCCGATGATGAAGTAGCCACTCTCCTTCCATCTGCAATGCAGCCTGCTCAATAACCCATAGTCTTCTCAAGAAAGTTGTTTTCATGTTACATCGAATTTTTGGAATTGAAACGGAGTATGGTCTTCTGATTAATGAGGAACAGCCAGATCGGCCTCCTTCATGGATTGCCTATCAAATTATTGACCACCTGTTTCGAACGAAACGGTCTGGCGTGCTTGATCTTCATCACCGCGGGTATGATGAACCACCGGGCAATGGCGGATTTCTTCTGAATGGCGGACGCATGTATGTCGATATGGGACATTTGGAGTTTGCCTCTCCGGAATGTCACTCGTTACGAGACCTCGTGGCCGCAGATCGTGCCGGTGATTGGTTACTCCAGGACGCGATTGAAGAGTTGGGATTAGCTGAGCATGTTTCATTAATTAAGAATAACATTGACCACGAAACCGATGCGACGTTTGGCTGTCATGAAAATTATTTAGTCTCTCGAAATTTTCCCTTCAGTTATAACGGATTAGGAAAACTCATTCCATTTCTGGTCACCAGACAGATTTTTACTGGAGCAGGCCGAATTGGTTCCACTGAAAATGTTGATGGATGGATTCCGATTGAACGGTTGTCTCGTGACGACCGTTTCACTCAAGATTCCTCTGATAGCCTAACTGTGCCCTATCAAATTTCTCAACGAGCCGATTATATCGTCAATGATTTTTTTGAATGGGTGCAACACAATCGAGCCATCATCAATACGCGTGACGAGCCGCTGGCCGATCCTACTCAATTCCGTCGTATTCATTTGCTAGTTGGAGATTCCAATATTTCCGAGATTGCGACGGCCTTGAAAATGGGAACAACTGGATTAGTTCTCCAACTGATTGAAGATGGGCATGCGCCAACCGGATTGGACTTTCATGATCCCGTTGAAGCGCTTCGGGAAGTCTCTCGTGATCAAGAGCGAACGTGGATGCTCACGTTAGCAACAGGAGAAAGGCTTTCAGCGATCGATATTCAAGAACGTTTTTGGGAATGTGCTCACAAGCATTATCACGGTCAGGATGAAGAGACTGATTGGATCTTGAAGGAATGGGAGTCTGTCTTACGAGATTTGCGTGGTGATTATACGACATTGGTTGGACGAGTTGACTGGGCGTCCAAACTCTGGTTGTTGGAAACATTTCGACAACAAGAAAGTTTACCCTGGGAAGATCCGTGGCTGAAAAGCCTTGATTTGGAATATCATAACGTCGATCCGCAAAAGGGGTTATATTTTGGACTCATGGAAGAAGGGAAAGCCCAAGCTGTGACGACACGCGATGCCATCAACTTGGCGAAACATTCACCTCCTCGCGACACTCGTGCGTTTGGTCGCGGGGAGGTGATTCGCCATCTTGCTGAGGAGGATTGGTCTGACATGGAAGAGCTTGAACGTGAAGAGCGACAGTTTCCTCCCTATGTGATTAATTGGTCAGTTTTTCAAGTGCGTGGTCGCAAGGCGTTTCTTATGCCTGACCCGTTCCGATCCTATGCCCAGGAAGTTCGTGATCACTTGAAACTGTAACCTATCGTTCAGTGGTCAGACGACCTGTCGAAAGTATTCAATCGTCTTCGACAAGCCTTCTTCTAGCGTGACCTTTGGCTCCCAGTTTAGGACGGCTTTGGCTCGTTGAATGTCAGGTCTTCTCACTTTTGGATCACCGACGGGGAGCGGGAGATGTTTGACGTCACTGTTCGATCCGGTCTGACTCAAGACCATCTTGGCGATATCGAGAACAGTCAGTTCCCGTGGATTGCCGATATTGACTGGATAATGAATGGTGACCTTACTTTCCGTCGTTCCCTTGACTGATGGTTCTTCACTCGTTGATGTGGCTGGTCCGTCATTTGGTGCCATAAGTAAGGCAACAATTCCACGTACGAGGTCGTCAACGTAACAAAAACTTCGAGTTTGGGAGCCATCTCCATAGACGGTTAACGGGTTTTCCTGTAAGGCCTGGACGATAAAGTTTGAAACCACACGACCATCCTTGGGTCGCATGCGCGGCCCGAACGTATTAAAAATTCGGACGATCCGTGTATCGAGCCCATGAAAGGTGTGATAGGCTGTCGTAAGAGCCTCTCCAAAACGCTTTGCTTCGTCGTAGACACCACGAGGACTAATGGGGTTCACATTACCCCAATAGGACTCGGGTTGCGGGTTTACGAGTGGATCACCATACACTTCAGATGTGCTGGCGAGAAGAAATCGTGCATTTTTCGCTTTGGCCAATCCCAAGGCTTTGTGTGTGCCGAGTGCTCCCACTTTCATGGTTGCAATGGGAAATTCTAAATAGTCTTGTGGGCTCGCCGGTGAGGCAAAATGCATGACCGCATCTAAGGCCCCATCAACATGAAGATAATCACAGACATTGTATTTGATAAAACTGAATTGATCATGTCCCATGAGGTGTGCAACATTTTCAGGTCTACCAGTAATAAAATTATCCATACCAATGACTTCGTGTCCCTGCTCAATGAGCAGGTCGCACAAGTGACTACCTAGAAATCCGGCACCACCCGTAATGAGTATTCTCATAAGTATTCCTCTTCATAGGTGAAAGACAAAAATAAGGCCTTTTACAATTTTCCAAACGTACTTCTTGCAGTATTTCACATATCTAGTAGATAATAATAACTGATATTTATGTTGATACAACCAGTTTCCTATTCATTTGATCTTTCTCGCCGGTCCTTGTTGAAACTTGGAGGCTTAACGAGTTTATTCGGGGTGATGCCTGGGTGTGATTTGGGTGGGATGTTTGCTGTTCCACCAAGAGACACCGTGTATTTTACCCCGAATGATAAGTTCTATACTGTGAATTTTTCTGATTCCCCGTATAACTTTTCACGAGACATTGATATAGAGCAATGGCAGCTACTTGTCAAAGGTGAAGTTGAACAGTCTTCTGTCTTGAAGTGGAGAGACATTTTAAACCGAACATCATTCGATCAAGCCGTAACTTTAATGTGTATCGATACGTTGCCTGGGGGTAGCAGTCTTGGGAATGCAATGTGGCGTGGCATTTCGTTGAAATCGTTATTGCAAGATCTTGGCGTGAACGAAGATACTGCCCGTGATATCATTTTTCGTGCAGCAGATGGCTATCACGACAGTATTCCATTTTCGCGTGCTATGGAAGATGATGTGATGCTTGCTTATTTAATGAATGGGGAAAAATTGCCGCAAATGCATGGATTCCCTCTCCGTCTTGTCGTTCCTGGTCTGTATGGCATTAAGAATGTTAAATGGATCACGGAAATTGAAGTCTATGACGGTGATTACCATGGGTATTGGCAGCAAAAAGGGTGGACCGATGAAGGCATCATCAAAATTTTCTCTCGAATCGATAGTCCAGGGCACTACCAAGTTGTTCATGGTCTGGACCAGCGTCTTCGTGGCCTGGCCTTTGGTGGGCCTCGATCGATTCAAGACGTTCAGTTGAGCTTTGATAAGGAAAAGACCTGGGTCTCAGCCGATATTGAACCGCCCCTCTCTCCTTTCACCTGGGTGATATGGAACTATGATTGGGTTGCCCCTCAGCCAGGAAAGCACATGGTCTTTGTTCGTGCGATCGATATCGATGGAAAAGTTCAGACATCAGAGATCACGAGGCCGCAACCTGCTGGAGCGAGCGGGTTGCATTCCATCATTTTAGATGTGAAGCCAGTGTGATGTTGAAGTAGATATGTCTGGGACTATGCTTTCCATGTTGTTTGAATGAAGAGTTCTTTGAGTTGATTCTGGCTGACAAGAGAAGGGGCTTCAGTCAACGGACATTGGGCTTTCTGTGTTTTAGGAAATGGAATAACCTCTCGGATAGATTCAGTTTTTCCGAGAAGCATCATCAGGCGATCGAAACCCAAGGCAATCCCACCATGTGGCGGGGCTCCAAGTTCTAGCGCTTCCAAAAGAAAACCAAACTTTTCTCTCGCTTCTTCTTTTTGAATTCCTAACAGATCAAAGACTTGTTGTTGGAGAGCCGCAGAATGTATGCGGAGACTTCCTCCTCCTAATTCAAATCCATTGAGGACTAAATCGTATGCTTGTGCACGGACCTTGAGTGGATCGGTATCTAAGAACGGGAGACTGTCCTGGGCGGGGGAGGTGAACGGGTGATGAAGCGAGACATATCGTTCAGTTTCTTCATCGTATTCAAACATCGGAAAATCGAGAATCCAGAGCGGTTGCCAGCTATCAGTTTGGATAAGTTGCAATTCTTCGCCAAAATATGTGCGTAAACGACCAAGGACTTGATGAACGATAAATGGCGTATCGGCTACGCATAACAGCAGATCGCCAGGTTGTGCATTGGGGAGGTACTGTTGGAGGACTTCAGCATTGAGAAATTTTGCAATGACTGAATCAAGCTTCCAGTTTTCAAGAATTTTGACCCACGCCAGCCCTTTTGCCCCCATATCCTTGGCGACGTCAACGAAATGATCGACGCGACTTCTTGTAAATTCTGCTCCTCCTTTGACCACCAGCCCTTTCACCAGGCCACCGGATTCGACGGTCGTTCGAAACACCTTGAAGTCTGAGGACTTTGAAAACTCAGAAAGGTCTTCAAGAGGGAGGTCGAATCTTAGGTCAGGTTTATCGGTTCCATATTGCGTGATGACTTCATCATAGGTGTAGCGAGGAAATGGATTCTGGAGCTGAATATTCTGGGCATGGTGAAACACCTCACGAATCAAATGTTCTGTCAAATTCAGGATGTCTTCCTGTTCAACAAAAGACAGCTCAAGATCAATTTGGGTAAATTCTGGCTGACGATCAAGGCGAAGATCTTCATCTCGGAAACATCTTGCGATTTGAAAATATCGATCGACCCCTCCGACCATCAAGAGTTGTTTAAACAATTGAGGTGACTGTGGAAGTGCAAAAAACTCGCTGGGATTCACACGGCTGGGGACCAAATAATCTCTCGCACCTTCCGGCGTGCTCTTGGTTAAGATTGGTGTCTCAATTTCGACAAATCCGCTTTCATGAAGCAGGCCTCGAATCCGTTGAGCAACGTTTGAGCGAAGGGCTAACAGTTGCTGCATTTTGGGGCGACGAAGATCCAGGTATCGATATTTCAGCCGAATGGACTCTGACGCTTGAGTCTCGTCTTCCACAGCGAATGGCAAAGGTTTAGACTCATTCAAGATTGTGATGGAGGTTGCTCGTACTTCAATTTCTCCTGTCGGAAGTTGTGGATTGATTGAATCGTCAGGGCGTAACGTAATGCACCCTGAAATTTGTATGACGAATTCGTTTCGCACTTGGCTGGCAATCTGATGTGCCGAAGCTTGTTCTTCCGAATCGAACACAATTTGAGTGAGACCCTGTCGATCTCGAAGGTCGATAAATAAAATTCCGCCATGGTCTCGTCGACCATGGACCCACCCGCTTAACGTGACGGTTTGGCCGACATGAGCTTTCTGTAATTCTCCACACCGATGCGTACGTATCACAATGACTCCTCGGGACGACGTGGTCTATGTTTTACTCTGTTCTGCTGGCTAGTCTTGGCGCCGTGTTTTGTCAATCGTTTCTTCGTGCTTTTGGCCCAGAGTGCCTTTTTGTTTGCTTGTGTCGGTTTCTGTGGTTCGTGAGGTGCATGAAGGAGGTCTCGCAGGGCATTGGTTTCTCGGTCAGTGAGATGCCGACTATTGCCAAGTGGAAGGTTTCCTAAATTTAACGGGCCAAATTTAGTTCTTTTCAGTTTGAGGACGAGGTGGTCAACGGCCTGGAGCATACGTTTGACCTGGTGATTGCGACCTTCATGTATCGTGAGTTCGATCCACGAATTGACCGCAACTTTTCTGACCTTTCTAACCCGTGCCGGTGCGGTTGCCCCGTCTTCCAAGGTCAGGCCTTGTTCTAATTTCTTCAAGGCTTCCTCTGATAAATGACCTTTTATTTTTACCAGATATGTTTTTTCAACATGGAAACGTGGGTGCAAACAGGCTTGTGCAATTTCTCCATTATTTGTGAGCAGTAATAAGCCTTCGCTGTCGTAGTCAAGACGACCGACCGGAAAGGTTCTAACCGACTTTTTATCTAAGAGGTCGGCTACGGTTGGGCGATGTTCTGGGTCCTTCATGGTCGAGACATAGCCTGCGGGCTTATTCACCATAAGAAACACATCTGGAGGTGCTGGTTTGAGGTGACGGCCGTTAACTTTGATATGATCACGTTTCGGGTCGACGCACGTTCCCATGACGGTGACCGCTTTTCCGTTGACGGTGACTCGTCCTTGCTTCATGAGCAGTTCAGCCTGTCGACGAGAAGTGATTCCCGAGCGGGCTATAACTTTTTGAAGCCTGACTTCAGTTGGTGGACGAGAGAGCATCATTCCCATTCAATCGTGCCTGGAGGTTTAGAACTAATATCATAGACCACACGATTGACTCCATTGACTTCATTGATAATTCGATTCGATAGACGTCCCAATAGATCATGGGGCAATTGAGCCCAGTCAGCCGTCATCCCATCAGTACTGGAAACCGCTCTTACGGCAACGACGGACTCATAGGTTCGCTGATCTCCCATGACGCCGACTGTCCGAATCGGGAGCAGGACCGCAAAGTATTGCCACACGTCGCGGGAGAGGCCAGCTTTCATAATTTCATCGGTGACAATGGAGTCAGCTTCACGAAGCATGTGTAATCGCTCTGCGTTGACAGACCCAAGAATTCGTATGGCGAGTCCCGGCCCTGGAAATGGCTGACGCCAGACAAGCTCACTGGGCAGTCCTAATTCAAGACCAAGTTTTCTGACTTCGTCTTTAAATAATTCACGTAGGGGTTCAATCAGTCGTAATTTCATTCGAGCGGGTAAGCCCCCAACATTGTGGTGGGTTTTTATCGTTGCTGAAGGTCCTTTAGTGCTGACGCTTTCGATCACATCTGGGTACAACGTGCCTTGTACGAGAAAATCGACTTTGCCGATCTGTTTCGCTTCGGCATCAAAAGATTTAATAAATTGTCGACCGATGATTTTCCTTTTTCGTTCTGGGTCGACTGTGCGACGAAGAGCATGGAGGAAATCGTCTGTCTTGTCGAGCATCTGAACAGGCATTTGATAGTGAGTCGAGAAGGTGTCTTTGAGGAGGGACACTTCATGTTTTCGCATAAGCCCATTATCAATAAAGATACAGGTCAATTGATCTCCAATGGCCTGGTAGGTCAATGCGGCCGCAACGGTAGAGTCCACTCCGCCACTCAGTGCGCAGATGACTTTTCCAGATCCTACTTGCTGGCGGATGTCTTGAATGGCCTGTTGGATGAATGACCCCATCGTCCAGGTTGGACGGCAGCGACAGATCTCGATGGCAAAGTTGGACAGAATATGTTGCCCATGTTCTGTGTGGGCAACTTCTGGATGAAACTGGAGGCAATAAAGTGTCTGTCGAGTTTCAACTCGTTTCATGGCCGCAATAGGAGAATTTCTGGTGTGAGCAATGATTTCAAACCCTTTTGGTAGTTGATCAATGCGATCTCCGTGCGACATCCAAACTGGGAATTTCATCTCACTGGAAAGACCCTGAAAGAGATCAGCATTGTCATCAATGATAAGCTCTGCGCGTCCATATTCTCGATGCTGGGCTTGTCCAACTTTCCCTCCAAAGTGGTGTGTTAAAATTTGCATGCCATAACAAATACCTAAAATAGGAATCCCACTATTCAGAATGGAGGTTTCCGGGCTGAGTGCCATTTCTTCAAGAACACTTCCTGGTCCCCCGGAAAGAATAATGCCTTTTGGGTTATGTATGGAAATTTGTTCGAAGCTCGTAGTGGGAAGGAGGATGATGGAATAGACGGAAAGTTCTCGAATACGGCGAGCAATCAGTTGGGTGTACTGAGAACCAAAATCAAGAATAACTATCGTATCGTAGGCAGACTCCATAATAGGGTGATGTCTCGTATGGACATGGTTGGTCTCGTGTTATGAAAGACCCTTACTCCACATCAGCGCGATAGTTTGGAGCTTCCTTGGTAATGACGACATCATGGACATGGGCTTCACGGAGACCGGCTTGTGTGAGTCGGGTAAACTTGGCTTCCTTTTGGAGTTGTGGAATTGACCGACATCCGCAATATCCCATACCAGCTCTGAGCCCTCCGACGAGTTGATAGACCAGTGCCGATAAGGTGCCTTTGTAGGGGACACGTGCTTCGATCCCTTCCGGAACAAGTTTGGCTGGTGATACCCCCTCCTGGGAATAGCGATCCTTTCCCCCACGTTCCAGTGCCCCTAACGATCCCATGCCTCGGTATTCTTTATAGGCGCGACCTTGAAAGAGCACCATATCTCCTGGAGACTCTTCTGTGCCGGCAAAGAGTGATCCGATCATAATCGAGGAGGCTCCAGCTGCTAAGGCTTTCGTGATATCACCGGAATATTTTACTCCACCATCAGCAATGATGGGGATCCCCTGATCGTGTAGGACTTTTGCGCAGTCTGCAATGGCCGTCAATTGAGGAACGCCTGCCCCTGACACTACACGAGTGGTGCAAATTGATCCTGGTCCTACTCCAACTTTTACGGCATCGACTCCACAGTCAAGTAGATCTTTTGCGCCTTCAGTGGTTGCGATGTTTCCGGCAATGACGTCCAAGTCCGTATATTTCTTTTTGACAAATTTCACCATATTGAGGACGCTTTGTGAATGTCCGTGGGCCGTATCGACGACGATAATATCGACGCCAGCTTTGACCAATCGATCAAGACGTTCTTCCGCATCAGGTCCCACTCCGATGGCGGCTCCCGCTCGTAATCGTCCATGCTCATCCTTGCAAGCCGAGGGGTATTTAATGCGTTTTTGAATATCCTTAATGGTGATCAGGCCTTTGAGCTCAAAGTCATCATTGACAACTGGCAGTTTTTCAATTCTGTGTTCATGAAGAATTTCACGAGCTTTTTCTAGGCTGGTACCTTCTGGGGCGGTAATCAGATTATTCTTGGTCATGACCTGCGCGACTTTTAGATCCATTCGTGTTTCAAAACGTAGGTCACGGTTTGTCAGAATGCCAACCAGTTTTCCATTTTGAGTGACCGGGATACCAGAAATTCGATAGGTGGCCATGAGATGTCGAACGTCACGAATTGTTTGGTCAGGGGTAATGGTGACAGGTGAGAGAATCATTCCACTTTCAGATTTCTTAATTTTATCGACTTCTCCAGCTTGGATTTCAGGTGATAGTGCACGATGAATAATGCCAATTCCGCCTTCTCGTGCAAGGGCAATGGCTAATCGTCCTTCTGTCACAGTATCCATGGCCGCACTGAGCAAGGGAATATTAATTTTAATATTCTGTGTCAGGTTTGTCGTGGTATCCACTTCAGTTGGGATGACATCTGATCGAGCAGGCATGAGTACGACATCATCAAATGTTAAACCTATTCGGATTTCTTTTTCCCACATATTGAGAGGGCCTTTTATTTTGCAGTGATTCTCTGGGGGCCGACAGCGTTTCTGTAGCCTATTGGTCTATCAAATACAGTTACATGTTAAGAAATGGAATTATTCGGTTGAATCGTCATGGACACTTGTCTGAGGTTCTCTTGAATATCTGAAAGACCAAAGATTTTTGAGTTGACGCAATCTTCCTTAAAGCGGTTCAACATATTGAACAGAATTAATGAAAATATATGTGTTCAGAGGTCAATGCTCTGCTTGTTCCTGAAGTAAACCCATCGATTCTTCTTCTTGCAATTGATCTTGAGCTTCTTCTGCAGGAACAAACTGTTGCACCCGCATATTTCCACTATCAACCACAAGCACCCCGCCTCGGTTATCCAGGCAAATGCCGTACGGGAAGTTGAACTGGCCAGCGGCGTTTCCAAAGCCTCCCCATTGGGTAATGAAGTTTCCGTCTCGGTCGAACTTTTGAATTCGTTGGTTGCCGGTATCGCTGACATAAACATCACCAACCTCATCGACAGCAATGCCCCAAGGTGAGCGAAATTGACCAGGTTCCTGAGCTTGTGCACTACTGGCATGTCCTGCACCGATGCCACCACCCCATTTTGCAAGGAGTTGCGGTAAAACATTCGTGCTGGTGTCAAATTTTTGGATGCGATGGTTTCCCATGTCAACGATGTAAACTGCCCCGTCTGTTTGATCGATGGCAATGCCTCTTGCAAAGTAGAATTGACCGTCATTATTGCCGAAACTGCCCCATTGCATAATAAATTCGCCGGTCTCATCGAATTTTTGAATGCGGAAGTTTGCGCTGTCGACAACATAAATATAACCACGCACTCGATCGACCGCAACACCCCATGGTGAGTTGAGTTGCCCTTCTCCATTACCTCGAGAGCCGAATTTTGAGAGGTAATGCCCAAGCTTGCCATCAAATTTCTGAATGCGATGATTATTGGTGTCGGCAACGTAGACATCACCTTTTGCGTCGCAGGCAATACCTGTTGCGTTATTGAAACTTCCATTTGCGCCACCAAAATTTCCCCAGAGGAGGATAAAGTTTCCATTCTTTTCGAATTTTTGAATGCGATTATTGCCATTATCAACAACGAAAAGTGAACCCTGACGATCAATGGCCATACCGTAGAGTGGGCTGATGAATTCTCCACCATGTAAGAGCGAAGCGCCTCGACCTGGTTTTCCCCATGTTCCGGTACACACATATCCGGAAGTGTTGAGTAAAATGCTGGAACTGGCAGGAACGGAGACATTGTTATTGATGTCTTTAAACCACACGTAAGCAGTTTTAAGTCCGTCTCCGGCAGACGTTGTAAACGGAATAGTGGCACCAAACCGTTCTTCTGGCTCAACTTCGACCCATCCGGGCATGGTTGCACTCGGGGTCATGGGATTTTCAGACATAAAGTAGGCTGAAACGCCAGTATCGACATCTCTTGCAGAAATGGTGGCCACAAGGTCTGGTGAATTCGTCATTGAAGCACCATGGTTAAGGACAAGGTCAGGATTTTGCGGTGCGGTGATATCAATCAGCGTTGGCGTTGCAGAATATTCCTCAGAAAGGATGCTTTCACTGCCTTCATCAGTCACTGAGCTGAGCGCATAGTAATAGGTGGTAGCATTCGTTAACCCAAGGTGTGTGTACGGAGTTGTGACACCTTCAATTTTTGTTGAATTTTGTGGAGTGACTTCGGGTACGGTGCTGAAGTAAAGGTTATAACTGACTGCGTCTGGAACCTCGAGCCAACTGATAAGGTTTTCTGAGTCTCCCGATTTGACTGTCATATTTGTAGGGGTTGCAAGGTCCGCAGGTTCTTGTGTCTGGCTTTGTTCTCGTCCTCTCGCAAGTTCTTCCTCGGTTGGCGCAAACTTTGTGAGGCGATTGTTTCCACTGTCGATCACATAGACGTACCCTTCTTTGTCGACAGCAATGCCAGAGGGAAAGTTCAGTTGACCTTCCGTGAGTCCACGATTGCCCCAAGAACAGAGAAAGGTTCCACTGGAGTCAAACTTTTGAACTCGGTGATTGCCACTATCGACGACATAGATGTTTCCCAGCGCATCACAGACGAGACCCCATGGTGATTTGAATTGGCCTGATCCGTTTCCTTCTTTTCCCCATTTCAAGAGAAAGTTGCCGCGGGGATCAAATTTTTGAATTCGATGATTCCCTTCATCTGCCACATAAATATTCCCGACAAAATCTACGGCAATGCCTCGCGGATAAAACATCGCCCCATTGTAGGCCCCATCACGGCCCCACTTGAGTAGCGGGGTTCCATCAGCTTGGAACTTTTGAATTCGAGCATTACTCGTATCTGATACGTATAAATAACCATGTTGATCAGTCGCGACACCCCAGGGGACATCAAACTTTCCCGCCTCAGCACCGCGCCATGCAAAACCGAATTTCCCCCAGGCATTTATGAGATTGCCATCTAAATCAAATTTCTGGACTCGGTTGTTCCCACTGTCAGCTATATAAATCACTCCATCCGGAGAAGTCGCTAATCCTCGAGGGTAATAAAACTTGCCTTCCTCAGAGTCAGGCTCGTCTCCCCATCGAGCGAGAAACGTGCCTTCTTTATCAAACTTTTGAATGGAGTGATTGTCGGTGTCGGACACATAAATATTTCCATCATGATCAATGGCAATACCGGTTGGTGAACTAAATTCACCATCATCCGTGCCCTCTACCCCAAACTGCATGATGTTCAAATAGGGGGAAGGGATCGACATGACTTCTTGTGATTCAAGGCTTTCGCCCTCAGAGGTAATGGCCGTCACCACGTAGTGATAGCAGAGATTGTTCGATAAATCGTCATGCACATAGGGGCTCATGGCGCCTTCAATTGTGGTGGCGTTTTCTTTTTTAAGGCCAATGACGGGGTTGAAATCATCACTGCTCGCAATGGGTCGATTGAGTTCACTTGGTTTAATGGTGACGCCCTTTGTCGACTGAAAGTGGAGATTGTAATAGAGGGCTTCAGGGACTGGATCCCAGGTAATGGTGATGCGACCATTGTCTGGCTTTGCCTTGACGTTTTCAGGGGCAGCGGGGAGCTGTTCGTCACTTGTTCCACCTCCCCATTCTTCTTCTTGGCCTTCAATCGACAGCTTTTGGTGGAAAGAATGAGTAGTGGTTTGTCGTTTATTCACCATCCAGTCGCTCATAATCCCTCTGTATCTTGAGAAATTGTAATATTTCTCAAACGAGTCTCCGTGTGGTCACGATAGGCTCGTTGATTAATTTTAATAATAAATCCAATTACTTACGAAGAAGTCTAGCAGGCAGGTTTTCTGGAAGTCAAGGTAAGAGACGTGCCTAGATATGAGAATGATAAAGACCAAAAACATGTCAGAGAATACAGGAGATTTTTCTTGAAATTGATCCTTCGTTATTGCTTCTCAGTCGAGCTGCTCTCAGCCAATCTATAAGTCCATATTTATAAATGAGTGATTCACGACGTTTCTCCAAGAGTCATTGTGAACAGTGAGCTAGTGAAACACTAGGAGCCCTAATGATTGTCATAATGCCGTATTCACGGATCAGGAAGATCATCGGTGACAAGCGCATGGATGTCACAATTCTTAAGTAAGCTGTGAACGCATACAGCTCTTTTCTTTCGAGCAATGGAACTGTAAGGGTTCTTCCTGATTTCTGTTTCCTGATTATCCTAGCCCCCTAATTTGGTGACGTTGGATGCTTGTGGCCCCTTCGCACCTTCTACAAGGTCAAATTCGACAGCTTCACCTTCTTTTAAGGTTTTAAACCCCTCGCCCTCTAAGGCAGAGTAATGAACAAAGACATCTTGTCCATCTTCGACATGAATAAATCCAAAACCCTTTCGATCATTAAACCACTTCACTGTTCCTTTACTTTTCACAGGGACCTCCTACAATAAGTTATAACGTTAAGGTGATTGAATACTTGTGTCGTGTGCTAAATCTTAATTGCATCGCCTAAGAAACAACCTGTTGTATTTGCTGAGGTACATACCTGAAACGTGAAGCGCTATCAGCTAAAGAAGTTTCGGTTCATTCAAGACACGAGATAGACAAAAAAAAACCGCAGAAAGGGTTTGTTCTTTCTACGGCATTAAACATAAAGTGACTTGTCACGATACAAATCCAAAAAAAAAGACAGCAGGATTTAGCATAGAATACGTTCGGTGTCAATAACCGAATCGGTTATCAATAGGGGAACTAGTTGAAAAACTGGTTAACTTTGAGTTGGCATCATCCACTCAGAGCCTGGCTAAAGTTGAAGCAAGAGCCATGCTTTAGGTGAATCTGTGGAATTCTATCGTGTGCCCGTTTTGCATGTCATCGTCGATGGATAGGTGTCGCAGATTCCGGCAAGGACGTCTACAAATGGCACATGTTGAATAGTCGTGTCACGAGAGGCGTGTGGATAGGATGTTTCATTGCTGGTATGGTCCAGATGCTCTATGATTGTTTCCGTCATGAGCCCATGTGACTTGCCTGCCATTGTTTTTGGTACTGATTATGAAGTCCAGAATAGCGCGAATTTCGAAAGCCAACAGCGCCGGAGGAAGATAGTTTGCTTCGAATAGGTCAATCGTATTTTTCTGCCGTACTCTTTTCGAATGCCGCCCGTGATATGAAGGTTGTGGTTATGCAAGTAAACGGATAAGGCCCCAAACACGCAATTCTTTCTTCCCACAAGGTTTCTTTGTTTACACTCCTGGACCGCTATATCATTCGTGAGCTGTTTTCCCCGTTTCTTTCTACTCTGACAGCCCTCTGTTTCATTATCTTTGCCAAGGAGATGCTGCGATTAATTGATCTCCTTGTGTCCAAAGGCGTGGGTGTTTGGTCACTGCTAAAAATTATTGCCTACCTGATGCCGTCCTTCTTAGTGCTGACCTTACCCATTGCCTGTTTAATTGCATCGATATCAACCTTCAGCCGGTTGTCCTTCGATAATGAGTTGATCGCTATGCGTGCCGTCGGGATGAGCCTCTGGCGACTGAGCGTCCCAGTCTTGATGTTTTCGATTTTTGTCTTCTTTACCACATTGTTCTTATCTCAGTGGGGACAGCCCTGGTCCAATGTGTCATTAAAAGGCTTGGCGATGAGCGTAATTGAGGATCAACTTAGCCTGGCGCTTGATTCCGGGGTGTTTAATGAGCCGATCCCAAATCTGACGATTTACGTTCCGGACCCGAAACACGCGCAGCGTGTTCGAGGGGTGTTTATTTCAGACCAACGTGATCCGGTCAAGCCATTAATTATTGTGGCGAAATCATTTCGGGTTTTACATGATGGAGGACGAAAGCAGTTGGGATTACGGTTGTTGGATGGCGCCATTCATCAGGTGCCTCCTGATCTGCGGTATTATCACGAGGTGGGTTTTGAAACCTATGACTTTTGGATGGACGTTCCGCCGCCAGAAGGGATGGGGACGACGCAACGAAAAAGTTATCAAGAGATTATTCAAGATTTGGATACCTCAAACTGGCAAGACTCAGGACAACTCCGTCGGTTAATGGAGCATTACAAGGATTTGGGTTTCCCGGTCTCGGCTTTGTTACTCGGCCTGCTGGGCTTTCCGATTGGAATCATTTCCAAACGATCAGGGAAGAGCGGAGGATTCGCCATCGGCATTGGAATCATCGTGGGATTTTACTTGCTCAATATCATGGGAGAATTTCTTGTCACAACCTACGTCGTTCATCCGTTTATCGGCGCGTGGTTTCCCAACGTGATGATCTTAGGTTTAACCGGGTTTCTCTATGTGAGAGCCAGTAGGAATTAGTCGTATGGGTGTTTTGTTTTGGTACATGTTTCGCCAATACACCAAAGTGTTTCTTATGTGCGTGAGTGCGTTATTGACGGTCTACCTTGTGGTTGACTTTTTCGAAAAACTTCGAAAATTTCTCAAATATGATGCGGATCTGTCATCCATGCTGCTGTATTTTTTCTACCGAATCCCAGATATTTGTTTTCAAATTACCCCACTTGCTGCGCTCATGGGAACATTATTAACGCTTGGCTTCCTCAATAAAAGTGCCGAAATTACAGCGATGCGGAGCTGCGGCATGAGTTTTTATCAAGTTGCCTCACCGTTCTTCGCCGTTGGAATTATTGTGAGCGCCATTCTATTTAGCTTTACTGCGGTGTTTGTGCCACTCGCGAATATTCAAGCGGATTATGTCAGGACGGTGCTCATTGAGAAGAAGCCTGCGGCACTGTCGGTGTCTCCGGATCGTGTGTGGTTGCGATTAGGACAAGATGGACTGCTCAAGATTGGTGAGGTGAAGGATGAGGGACAGCGTCTCAGCACGATTAGCTTGTATCGAGTGGATGAACAATTTCAACTGCATGAAATTATCGAATCTCCAGAGGCACGATATGCAAACAAAGGATGGGAGTTGCGTGACGCCACACGCCGTGTCGTGCAAGCGGGAGGCGAAGTGACCGCTGACCGTTATGCGCAATTAGCACTGGGGCTTCCTCTTACTCCTGAAGACTTCCGGACATGGCTGGCGCTGGATTCGAAAAATATGACACTCAAACAGCTAGGAGCGTATGTCCAGCGATTGAAACGAGATGGTCACAGTAGTAGTCGTTTTGCCACAGACTATTGGGGGCGAGTGGCGTTTTCAGCCATGACGTTGGTCATGACGATTTTGGGGCTAGCCATCAGTTTGTTGAAAACAGGAGTTCGTGATCATGCCGTCGCAAAGGGCATCGGACAAGCCTTGGGAATTGGATTCCTCTTTTGGGTGACGCATTCTTTTGGTATGGTACTCGGAAAAAATGGAGCCCTTGTGCCCATTGCTGCAGGGTCGTTTGCTTGTCTGATGTTTTTAGTGATTGGGTTGAATCTGTTCTTAAGAACCAGATGACGACCCTCCTTTTCTTTCCTTTGTGCCACCTGATGGATAGTCGTGTGAGAGGTGCTCTTCCCTATCAGTCTTCAAACGCCTTCTCACTTTGTTAACCAATTTTCCCTCTTTTTCTTTCTTTTCAAGAATTTCCTGTCTATTCGTTCCTGTTGAATGTTTCATGTTCTGAATTCTTAGAGGGGAACGTCTCGCGTTCTTCAATGTTGTTGCCTTCCAGGAGGCCTTAACTCTTTTCTGAATTGTCCCGAAATAGAGAGATGTTAGAGGAACTGTGTATATGAATTGCCGTGGAGGGAGTGCACGTAGTGCTATGAGATGATCTAACGAAATGTGGTGATAAAGGCAAACTATCCGTAAGGGTAGGACGCAAAGCCGAGAGACCTGCACTGATTCTGATTGATTGTAGGTTCGTCTGGTTGCCGAACGAAAATTTCAGGCGATTATGGCATGAGCGTTCATCCGGAAGGATGGACGCTTTTTTTTGCCATGAACAAGATTGTTTAAACACCGCGGGGGGTGTGCTGACTCAGGAGAATTGGATGGCCAAGCAGTCTCATCATGTTGATGTTGGAGAGCCAGCGGCTCGCATGGACGTTCCTGTTCATGCGTCTGAGAAATCAGGTTCTCCTCTTTCTCATCAAGATCCTGCGGAGATCTTAAAAGAGTTTTTCCCAATGATTCGTCGAATCGCCGGGAATTTAGCCTCACGAAATCCGGCCTCTCTCGATATTGAAGATCTCACAAGTGCTGGGGTGATTGGGTTATTGGGAGCTATAACTCGCTTTGATCCCGAACGGGAAACGAAATTTTGGACGTTTGCAGAATATCGCATTCGCGGGATGATGCTTGATGAAATACGGGCAATGGACTGGATTCCGCGTTCTGTTCGTGCACGAAATGATCAAATTCGCCAGGTCAGTACAGAGTTTGTACAAAAAGAAGGGCGATATCCCACCAGAGATGAGATTGCGGCACTTTTGGGGGTCACGCAGGAAGAGTTAGATGCCACGTCTCTTCGAGAAACACGATTGCTCAGTCTTGATGTGCCGATGGGGTCTCAAGAAGAAACCTTTACACTCAAAGACGTGTTGCCCGATGAAGAACAATTGGATCCATATGCTGTGTGCTTATCATCAGAGTCTAATCAAGCGCTTGATGTGGCTCTGGCGAAATTATCGACTCGGCAGCAAGATGTGTTGCAGCACTATTATTTTCACGGGTTAACGATGAAGGAAATTGGGGCTCGCTTAGGGTTAACTGAGTCGGGTGTGTGTCGGGTGCATACCGAGGCCCTGCGGAAGTTACGAGTCGGGCTCAAAGATTTTGAAGACGCTTCAAATGGGAAATTGCAGAAATCTCAGTCAAAAAAAAGACATTCCAGAAAAAAACGATTGGCTCAGTCATGTAAACTAGACGAAGCCAAAAGCTGAATCAGACCTGGAGCCGGCCAGGGGGAACAAAGAACTCATGCCCACCAATCGAGGCAACTTTATGACTGACCGTGGCCCATCTGGGAGTCTCAACTAATCGAGGGTTATAAAATAAGAGTGCGCCTTGTACGATTTTTCTTCCATCCTGTACCATCCGCCAAGCTAGCAAACTATCCTGCATTCGTGATTCACTAATTCTATGCCGAACATCCTCTGGTGTTGCGTGATTCCAGGGTTGAAACTGTAATCGTTTCAGGACGGTGCCTTTCACAGTTCCGTCGCTCTGGTATTTGGCATGCATTCGATTTCGAATGACGGCGGCAACCGCTAATTTTCCAGCAAAACTCTCTCCACGCGCTTCAAGGTAGATCGTGAGGGCTGCAAGTCGGTCGTCAGTGAGCGGTGCGGTGGTTTCAAGGAGAGATTGAGCAACAACTGATTGTAGGTCAGGTTTTTTTTGCACAAGTATGAACGGAGAAAATGCCGCAGAGTTGTTTGTCCCCGTAGCAAGGAGCACGACCAGGATGATCACAATCCCCAAACTCAGAATGAACCGACATAAATGTTTTATTGCGTTCGGCATCTCGTATTCACCATGACTAAAGGGTTGGGGAATCTCAGGTTCATTGCATTTCAATGGGTGCCTGCCTGTCGCAGCTCTATATGGCAAGGGTCATGCCCTGGGAGTTGAGCGATGGCTGTCGTTCATATTTGTTCGTGAATAGCGTATATTGTAGGAGTATTGAGAGAAAACTGGAGCATTAGTGTATAGAACTATTTCAAAAAGTCAATGAAATTGAGGCGTATCCTGTTAAGGAAGTTGACATTTAACTGCTTCAGTTTTGATGGTCGTAAGAGGTTCTTGCCAAAATAGACAACAAAATCAGTGACTATTTGGCATGACAAGAATATCGACGACTCTCTGTTAAGTTTTAAAGTACATAATAATAACCGTCGCCTTCAGGCAGAATGATGAGGGAATTTACGATATCGACGTGAAACTGTGAGAAGGCGTCTCTCCTGCTAAGCACGAGCGGACATATTGAGGGAGGTATTGCAATGAATGGTCAACGGATTCAATCTTTGCTTGTTGTTGGATTAGTCATCGGGGTATTGATGGCCGGATTTCTTGCACCTCAAAGCGTGTTTGCCACACAACGAATTCAGGAAGCTTTATCGGTCTCACATCTTCATCGGGCTAAACTGTATGTGGCGGCAGGAGATTATCGACGTGCGGTTGAAGCTTGTCAGAAGTATTTGGATGAGGTTCCTTCCGTTGAGGGCTATGTGTATCTTGCTTATGTTTATGAGGCGATCGAGGGGTATCTCGCAGATCTACAAAAACGCGATGACTGGGTCAAGGTGGGACATGTGGCATTAAATCTGACCTCACGAAAACTTATTGACATCATTGACCCACCAAACGTCATGCCACGGATGGCTCGAGAAATGATTCACGAAGGTCTTCGTCAACAATTTGATATCACTTCGGCGATGGCCAATCGACTGGATTCGAAACATACCAAAAAGATGTGGATTCAACAGAACGCTTGGCGAGAAGCCCATCCGGGTGATTGGTGGTCCGGAGTGCCGGAAAAATGGGATTGGTGAAATCGTGAAGCGTCGTTCGTGCCTGCGCGCTGGAGCGCTTTCAGCCTTCGTAACCACTTCGGCGAAGTAGGCCCGGCGCGCAAGCGTGAAGCGAGAAGCGACGGCAAGATACGAAATACGAAATACGAACGACGAGATACGAACTGCGAGCGACGAGATACGCGTAAGAATGTTGACAGTATCCGGAATCTCAGTTTAGGATGAAGACTTGCTGAATTTTGTTTTCACTCATGTATAGCAAAGGGGGCGCGCGTGTCCACATTGGTTGCACAAGCTACGGCAGAAAATTGGGAAACTGAAGTTGCGACATCCTCAGATATTGTGATGGTAGATTTTTGGGCAGTGTGGTGTGGCCCTTGTCAAA
>BQIU01000031.1 GCA_021603905.1 Nitrospirales bacterium | reverse complement strand
GCAATGCATGCTTCGAGACGAAAAGGAATGAATATCATGCCCGACATCGTAAAACCTAGCGTCCAAGCCTTCTTGGTCTGTGACACGATCATCATTGATAGTTTGACAGGCAAAAAAAGTATCATTGGCGCCTTTACCCATCTGTGGGCCAAAACGTTTCCTTGCCAACACCCGCAAATGGGCGTGTATTTCTGTCTCAACGACGCGGAGGGAACGTATCAATTTGAGATCGAACTCATCTATCTCGATAAAAACCAAACCGTGGGGAAGGGTGCCCTGTCACCCATCGAAATCAAGAGTCGGCTCGAAACTCATGACTTTGGCCTGAACATTTCGACCATTGTTTTTCCTGGTCCTGGTCGATATGAATTCCGGCTCCATGCCAACGGGCAGTTCATCACCCAAAAAGATTTCCATGTAATTCAGCAGGAAAGCCCACAAAAAACACCAACGTCATAGAAACTTGACTCCGAATCCATCGTCTGCGCAAAATTCAAGCGGACTCTAAACTCGTAGTGCTACACCATTTCTACCGTTAGGGCCTTTACACTTAGAGATTCATAACATCTACGGAAAATCCGTAAATTCACGATCTCTAGGCGAATAATGTACACAATCAATATTAAATAACAACAACTACAAAGGAGATCGTGATGAGACGAGTAGTTTACCTATTGATTATTAGCATGACTGCTCTTGCAGGTTGTAGCACTAGTGGCAACTTGGGAATAGTTTCTAAAAGTACCGCAGACCCCAGTTCATCCTTGACAGGAAATACAAAAATTAAGGAACTCGGCCCTGCAGAAGGACAAGCCTGTCGACACTTTATTTTAAACATTATACCTTTTGGACATTCGGATGTCGCTAAAGCTGTGGATAAAGCTTTAGAAAAAACAGGAGGCGACGCATTAATTAATGTCTCCACTGAAAGCAGCCTGTACGGATTCATTCCCATCTACAATGTTTACTCATTTACATGTACGACAGTACGAGGCACAGCCGTAAAATTTGAATAAATATGCAAACTGAGAGAAAGTCTCATCTACTATGACTCTTGGTGAGACTTTCTCTTGATACCTCAGACCCGATTCATCCTTTTACTCTGGATTTAAATTTTTCAATAAATATATATTTGAGGAAATAAATCAACTCCAAAAAACATCACTCCCAATCGTCTCACTAGCTAACCATTTACTTTACTCTGTGATAGACTTCTCTTCCTTCACCGCCTTTTTTGCAATCCCGTCGATCAATTTAGGTAACACGATTCTCACAAGTCGGCCCCAATAGCCTCGCCAGGAAGTAACCAACAAGCGCTGACGTTTCTCCATGGCGTTGAGGATCATGACCGCGCAGGATTCTGAAGTTTGATACGTGTGTTGATTCGCAGGGCTTTCTCCCACCCGTTGCCCACGTGCATCAAACGATCGCTCATGAATTTTTGACACCACGAAATCCGGAGCGATGATCGTAATTGAAACACCCGCATCCTCTAATTCCATTCTTAATGATTCAAAGAACCCCATCATGGCATGCTTGCTCGCACAATACCCGGTTCGTGTGGGTACACCGGTCAGACCCGCCACACTCGCCACAGCAACCACTCTCCCTTTTGACTGCTTAAGATGGGGCAATGCGTATTTTGTGCAATAGACACCACTCAAATAATTCACTTTCATGATATGGTCGAATATCGAGAGATCTGAAACCTCCTCCAACGTAGCCCGCATCGATATACCAGCATTATTCACAAGAACATCCAGCGCACCAAACGTCTCAATCGTTTGTTGAATAAGCCGTTGACATGCCTGTTCGTCTGTGACATCAGTGGGTAAAACACACGAAGTGGCTCCCACTTGCTCGCATTCAGCAGCTAAGGTTAAAAGTCGTTGTTCGTTTCGTGCGGCAAGAATAAGCTTTGGCTGCTGTGGTGCTAAAGCAAGAGCTAAGGCTCGTCCAATGCCTTCGGAGGCGCCCGTGATGATGATGACTTTTTTGAAAAAAATAGACATATGTGCTTTATGAGTTTCAAGTGCTCTCCAACCAGCCAAAATCAAACGCGATGCTTCTGGAAAGCTTTGTTTGTACGCTGTTTGCATTAAGGATGCAAGAGCATTCATCCTCAGGCAAGTGCGAGGTCAATCCATTCAAACGTCGAACGAATTTATGTATTGACAGGCTATCAAGATAGGCGTAGCATTAATAATGTTTCTTCTGCTTGCGGATGAGTCGTGCGGGAAATTCAGTCATTGCGATTCAGACTCAAGCCCCTACACGAAAAGGAGGTCTCTCATGGATGACGCTACGCCACCTGGCCACCTAGCCCCGTCTGTGGTAATGATTGCCTTCCAACCACAACGGCCTTTATCGTTTTTGCCGAGTTGATGTTCCCATCCTGATCAAGAGATGGTGCTCTTAAGCACAATGTTCATATTTCTGACATTCACAGCTCTCATGCAGAAGAGGTGAAAAGGATGATGGAAATAGAGTACCTCACCAGGAGGACTCGGTTTGATAGCAGAATCAACTGGCCATGATGTAAACGAAAAAGCCTTGTTCGACCTCAGATGGGACGAGACATATCGAAGGCACAAGAAAGACAGCACAGTTTGTGCGAAATATGGGCTTCCATCATCTCAGTGTGATGGGAGCCCGTTTTTTGAGTAAAGTACCCCCGTCATTATGATTATTCATCTCTACTCTCATCTTTATTAAGACCACCGTTCCCTCAAATCGTTCTTGCTCCCGCCTTGAAGCGAAACGATATGGTGAATCATTTCGACACAAGGCGGGTTCTATATGAATCAAGACACCATCACTTCATTTTCCACCTTCACACTTCAGTTACCCGATTGGCTACCGGAATACCTGATCAACATCCCTGCACATTTCAGTACCATTGATCAAAAAATGACATTTGTGACGGAGCTGGCTCGTCTGAATGTTAAATATCGTACTGGAGGTCCCTTTGCTGCCGCTGTCTTTGATTCCATCACCAACCGTTTAGTCGCTCCCGGTGTGAACCTTGTGACAACATCTCACGTTTCGATTGCTCACGCGGAAATCGTTGCCCTGACGCTCGCGCAACACGCCGTCGGGCATCATGACCTTGGAGCTGAAGGACATTCACCGCATGAACTCGTCACGAGTACTGAACCCTGTGCGATGTGCTTAGGAGCCATTCCCTGGTCAGGCATACGCACACTCATCTGCGGAGCACGAGATGAAGATGCGAGAGACATCGGATTTGATGAAGGCACAAAACCTCCGAACTGGGTCAACACGTTACATGCACGAGGCATCGTCGTGACTCAAGACATCCATCGCCACAAGGCCATTCAAGTGTTACAAGACTACGCGAAAGATGGTGGCAGTATTTACAACGGTCGACAGAGCACACCCTAGGAGAATCATCATGGCTAAGAACCCTCCAAGTCGCAAACAGGATCGTCAACCTATCAAGACACTCGCCATTGATATCGGAGGCTCTGGAATTAAGGCCATTGTCCTCGACGAAATGGGCACCCCTCTGACAGAACGTGGACGCATTGCCACCCCCAAACCAGCTCTCCCGACTGCCATCACAGAAACTATTGCGAAGCTGGCTGAGGCACAAGGTGAATTCGACCGCATATCAGTCGGGTTTCCCGGTGTCATACGTCACGGCATCGTGTACACGGCTCCTAATCTGGGCAATGCGATATGGAAAGGGTTCAATTTAGTTGAAGCCCTCACCACGCAATTAAAAAAACCCGTCAGGGCTGCGAATGATGCCGATGTGCAAGGCTTCGGGGCGATACAAGGGAAAAACATCGAACTGGTTATTACCCTAGGAACAGGATTTGGATCTGCGTTGTTTGTTGACGGCAAACTGGTTCCAAACCTGGAATTAGGGCATCACCCTTTTCACGATCATGAAACGTATGAAGAACAATTGGGGAATGCAACTCTTGAAAAGATCGGGAAAAAGAAGTGGAATAAACGACTGGCCAAAGCCATTAAAACATTAGATCGTGTGTTAAATTTTGATCACCTTTACATTGGTGGAGGCAATAGCAAGAAAGTCAATCTAGTATTACCGGAGAAAGTCACACTCGTTCCCAACACGGCAGGCCTGCTTGGCGGGATCGCATTCTGGAATCTCGGCCAGGATGACCTCATGAATCGATGGATTCAAGCCAAAGAGACCGAGAAAGTCACAGCCAAGCAACGCTCACAACGAAAAAAGATAAAGCCTCTCAAAGATTGATCCTCGAGAACACTTATAGTACGGTCTTCCCATCGTTGCCCTCTTCACAGCAAACACGTTCGACACTGATCATTATTCAGCATCTGACATTCCTCATATGACACAAATTGTTTTAGTTGGATTAGGCGGCATGATTGGGTCAATCAGTCGTTTTCTCCTCTCTGACTTTGTTCAACGGCTTAACCCCATTCTTGGATATCCATTTGGCACACTGACCGTCAATGTGCTGGGGTGTTTCTTGATTGGCCTGCTCAATGGCTTAACCGACTCACAACAGCTTTTCATTGCCAACATTCGTCCGTTTCTATTTATTGGCGTCCTCGGAGGATTCACAACCTATTCCACATTTGGCTATGAAACCTTTGCGTTTTTACGAGATGGGCAATACTCACAAGCTTTTCTCATTGTTGGATTGCATCTTTTTCTCGGCCTGGGAGCCGTCTGGCTAGGTGATATGGTAGGCCGCATCGGTTAACATCTTGCCATTCAGATTTCTATCCGATTTCTCCCTCTCAAAGTCTTCCCTCACAATCCCATCTTGTTGCTATCCCTGACTTTCACTCAAAAGACGTCAGTTGCTAAACAGTCATGCACCGTTGAATTTGTTACAAACGATTGACATGCAAGCCTTGTAACAGACCATGATTTGGTTAGTGCATGAGTCCCCTGGTACAGTTTCTCTTTTGGGAATGTTGAAAAAAGCCGCTAGCGGCGTTCTCGCTCCCTCGCCGTCCGAACGCCACGAGATTCTC
Organism: Nitrospirales bacterium; assembly: GCA_021603905.1. Lineage (GTDB taxonomy): Bacteria > Nitrospirota > Nitrospiria > Nitrospirales > UBA8639 > JAGQKC01. Next base: position 37,060 of record BQIU01000031.1, on the reverse strand, counting down.
TGAGAGGGAGCTTGCGTTGTGTCAGTGAAGTCATTCAGCTGCGTGTGCCGAAATTGCGCGAGAGTGCCGTGCTCACGTAATACCAGTACGCTCCGCACGTCACGTGGACACCTATGATCGTTCTGGCAAGAGGGAGTCCCCCTGCAACAAAAAATGAGTGTCATGTGGAACTACCTCCAGAGATAATCGTGCCCGAGGGCTGCGGCCTTGCTGGACGGATTTTTTTTGAACATTCCCTCCCTTCAAAGCATGCGTCTTGCCTAGACGATTCCTGGGCCATTGGCATGAATTATTCAATAGACCTCTTTTGGGACTAAAGATATGGCAGACAAGAAGAAACGTCGCGATCTCATTATTGAAGGCGCACGACAGAACAATCTCAAAAATATCTCGCTCTGGATCCCCCACAATGCCCTCACGGTCATTACCGGCGTCTCAGGATCAGGAAAGTCGTCGCTCGCGTTCGATACCATCTTTGCCGAAGGACAATGGCGATATATTGAATCACTTTCGTCCTACACCAGAATGTTCTTAGAGCGCGTGACTCGCCCTGACGTCGATCGTCTCATTAACATTCGCCCGGCGATTGCGCTTGAACAAAAGAATCCTGTTCGGACGTCCCGTTCCACGGTGGGAACAGCCAGTGAAATATCTGATTATCTACGCCTCCTGTTTGCGAAAATCGGTCAACTGACCTGTCCTGACTGCCATATCAAAGCCGAAGCCCATCAGCCGGAATCGGTGGCTCAGAAACTTTTAGAAGTATTTCCGCAGAGCCGCGCCTTTATCCTTTTTCCAATTGAAGCACCAAAACCTAAACAGATGCCCGACTTTATTTCATCATTACTCAAACAAGGGTATGTTCGTATTCTCGACCATGATCAACCCTTGAATCTCAACACCGATCCTGTCCCGAAAATATTCACACAGCCAATTGTACAGGTCATCGTCGATCGACTGGTCCTCCGAGAGGATAATCGTTCAAGACTTGTGGAGAGTTTGGAGTCGGCCTTTCAAGAAGGACACGGATTCGCACAGGTCCAAGTCGTAGACCAAAAAATCTCTACCTTCTGCACCGCTCTCCGTTGCCCTCAATGCCATCGAACGTTTGACACTGTTCGGCCAGTACACTTTTCGTTCAACCATGCCTTAGGGGCATGTCCCGAATGTAAGGGATTCGGCAATATTCTTCGGTATGACGAAAATCTCATCATTCCAGATCCTTCCAAGTCGCTCAACGATGGAGCAATTGATCCGTGGACAAAGCCGTCCAATCGATGGTGGCAGGATGAGATGCTGAAAGGTTTCAAAAAGCGCAAGCTTGCTGTCACGACACCCTACGAGAAACTGTCACGTGAGGAAAAACGAATAATTTGGGAAGGTGATCGAAAGCTTGAAGGCATTCATCAATTTTTTGAATACCTGGAAGGCAAGCGATACAAGATGCATGTTCGTGTGTTTCTCAGTCGTTATCGAAGTCCATCTCGCTGTCCGACCTGCCAGGGTAGCCGGCTTCGCCCTCATGGGCTCATGGTGCATATACACAAACAGAATATCCATGACGTTTCCGAATGGCCAATTCAACAGGTTCATAGCTGGGTACGGACTCTCACGCTTTCTGACTCTGAACGCGAGATCGCGAACGACATACTCCAAACATTAGAAGCTAAGTTGACTTTTCTGCTCCATGTTGGACTCGATTACCTAACCATCAACAGGGAAATGCGTACATTGTCTGGAGGTGAAGCCCAGCGTATATCATTAGCCACACAGCTCGGAGCTAAATTAGTCGGAACACTGTATGTCCTCGATGAACCCACTATTGGCCTTCATCCACGTGACACCGCGGCCTTAGCCAGTTTACTCAAGGCGCTTGCCCGAAATGGCAATACCGTTGTCACCGTCGAGCATGATCACCAGGTCATTGAACAAGCTGATCACATCATTGAAATCGGTCCGGCTTCAGGCGAGAAGGGAGGTGAGGTGATCTGCTCGGCTTCCTACGCCACCTTCATCAAAAATCCTCATGCAATCACGGCTCGATACCTACGTGGCGATGAGTCAATCTCCGTCCCACCGCATCGTCGTCCTGGAAACGGGAAAAGCCTCACGATCACCGGAGCCCGAGAACACAACCTAAAAAATCTGACGTTACATATTCCTTTAGGAACGCTGACGAGCGTCACTGGTGTGTCCGGGTCAGGGAAAAGCACACTTGTCGAAAATATACTCTATGCTGCAGCCGCTCGAGCATTCAAAGTTGCCTCACCCCCGCTTGGAACATTTGACGAAATCACCGGGCTAGAACACCTCCACACCGTTCGGCTCATTAACCAGGAACCTATCGGTAAAACACCTCGCTCAAATCCAGTCACCTACATGAAAGTCTTCCAAATTATTCGACAACTTTTCTCGCAGAATGCAGAGGCACGCGCACGCGGACTCACTCCAGCCCATTTTTCGTTTAACACCGGCGCAGGGCGATGTTCGCGTTGTGAAGGACAAGGGCATGAAAAATTGGAAATGTATTTTTTTGAAGACCTGTATGTCACATGCGAAGACTGTGAAGGTCGTCGATTTAAACCTGAAGTTCTCGCGATTCGGGTTCAGGGCCGTTCAATCCATGACGTCCTCACCATGACGGTTGAACAAGCACTCACGACATTTGGAGAATTCGCTCCAGCCCTCGTCCCGCCTCTGGCACTACTCGACTCTCTAGGGTTGGGATATCTCCGTTTAGGTCAGCCGGCTACGAGTTTATCAGGAGGAGAATCCCAACGATTGAAAATTGCCGCAGAACTTGCACGTCTTCCAACTGTCAAACGCGGCTCAACTCAATCAAACGAAACTCTCTACATTCTGGACGAACCGACCACCGGACTCCATATCGACGACATTAAAAAACTGTTACGCGTCCTGAATCGCCTGGTCGAAGAGGGAAACACCGTTGTCGTCGTTGAGCATCATCTCGACATCATGAAATGTTCGGATTGGATCATTGACCTTGGGCCGGGTGGCGGAGAACATGGTGGAAAAATTATTGCCGAAGGACAACCAGAGACCGTGGCGAACAATGTCGAATCCCATACAGGGCGATTTCTTCAAACCGTTTTACAACCCTAAGTATGCTGTACGTGATATCGAAAAAACTTCATACTATCGGGAAAACTCCACGGTATATCGAATGAGGAATATACCAGAATATTCGAGACCCCAAATACATATCAAACTACCGCATACAAAAATCGTTACCCACCAGCTTATCTCACAAGCCTCTTATCCTCTAGCAGTAGTACTCCTGCATATCTGTCGTCCATACACCCAGGGTTATTCACCTATTACATATAGAACTTAATCTGCCAGGCTTGACATGAAGGTCTATCTCACCACTCCGTCTAATGTTTGTTGACTAGCCAACGATCGTTCTTCTCTCTGAACCTCGTTAAGTGACTGCATCAATTGCCCATACAGAGTTTTTGTATAAGGACCATCCACGACTTCAAGGTGACTGACCGGGAGCTCATAAACCATACGGACTTTTGAGCATAATTTACTCCAATAGGACTCTAAGGCTGTATCACTTTGAAAAAGCACAATCTCTCCGTCATAGGACTGAGGTATGTACTGTTTCGTGACTTGAGCAACGATGCTATCGCGATAAATTTGTCGAAGCGAAAGCGGTAAGGGACGTCCCAATCTAAAATACGCCAGACAGATCAATTGCTTGAACCCATTCACCGAAATCAGTCTCTGGGTTCGCCATTGAAGACCACGAGAAGCTCTCGATAATACCGAGAAAATTATTTCACAACGCTGATGCACCGTTAGATGTTCATTTCCGTGTTCTTCACCTAAAAATTTCGATAGACTTGCACGCCATGATTGTGGTGGTGACAGGGAGATACGTGGAGTCGATGGGTCCACCAGTGCGAGGAACGCCACCTTGTGCCCTTGTTGACGTAGTTGTCGCGCCATTTCATAAGCCACAAGTCCACCAAATGAATACCCGGCTAAATAATAGGGACCGGATGGTTGAACCAGTTGCATATCTTCCAAATAGTGTGCAGCTAGATTTTCTACGGTAAGATGCCGTGCAGGTAATCCATCATGACCTTGATTAAAGAACATGTACATTGGCTGGTCGGGAAACTCTTCTAAATGAGGTCTAAAGGTATTTCCGAATAAAATGCAGAAAATTGGTGGCTTTACTCCACTTGTTTGAATTGGGACTAACCAAGACCACTCCTCTTCTGCACTATCTTGGCGGATAACATCGGCTAACTGTTCAATCGTTTGAGTACGAAAAAGCTGTGGGATAGGAATCTTTTTGTTGAGGGTGTGTTCGATCGCCACACACGTTCGCACAGCCATTAACGATTCACCACCTAAGTTAAAAAAATTATCAGTAATACCAATTGGCTGCTTTCCTAAAATATTCTCCCAGATCTGAGTCAATTGGGTTTCTAAGGTATCTCGTGGCGCCACATAGACCGTCCCTTGAGTAAAATCAGTCATCTGAGGATCAGGCAACATGCGGTAATGAATTTTTCCATTAGATGTCAGGGGGAAAGCCTTTAGCTTGACAAACGCTGCCGGCACCATATAGTCCGGCAGCCGCTGTTGCAGAAAGCGTCGAAGCTCGCTCACTACAACGTTTTCCCTACTCACCACATACGCGACCAGAGCTTTCTCCCCTGTCTGCTCGTCTCGACACATCACCACCGTCTCCTGCACCACCGGACAACGCGTTAACACCGCTTCAATTTCCCCCAATTCAATCCGATACCCGCGCAATTTCACCTGCTTATCCAAGCGCCCTAAACAGTCCACCGTGCCATCTGGCCGATACTTGGCTAAATCCCCTGTCTTGTATAACCGGGTCCCAACTTTAAACGGATTGGCCAAAAATCGATCTCGCGTCAACTCAGACTGTCCCCGATAGCCTACCGCGACCCCAGCCCCCCCAATGTACAACTCGCCCATCACCCCCACGGGGACCGGCTGAAGCCACTGATCCAACACATAGAGTTGTGTGTTGGTGATCGGCCGCCCAATCGGCACCGGCCCGGTCCCGGATTCCACGCGCTGCACCGCCGACCAGATAGTCGTTTCCGTTGGGCCATACATATTCCACAACTCCCCCCCACCTTTAAGTAAGCGTTCGGCCAGTTCCCGTGTCAACGAACTTCCTCCACACAACATCTTTAACCCAGACTTGCCCTGCCATCCGGCCTCTAACAGCAATTGCCAGGTCGCCGGGGTCGCTTGCATGACCGTGGCATTTGAACGTTGGAGGCATTCGATAAGCCGCTGACCATCCATCGCAGCATCTGTTTTTACGAGGTGCACTTGCCCCCCAACAACTAATGGTCCATAAATTTCTAACCCTGCAATATCAAAAGAAATGGTCGTCACTGCCAGAAGTCGGTCAGCAGCGGTTAATCCAGGACTCCCACACATGGACTCTAAAAAATTCACCAACGCACGATGCGGTATTTCCACTCCCTTAGGTACTCCTGTAGACCCCGAGGTATAGATAATGTAGGCCAATTGATCTAGAGTCATGACACTGTCGGAAAGTCTTGTGGTTGCCTCTCTCGCAATAGCGTGCCATTCTTCATCCAAAAATATTGTCTGAGTATCCAGTTTAGGCAGTTGTGCTCTCAATGATGTTTGCGTCAACAAGACCCTCACCGCAGCATCGCCAAGAATAAATGCCAGTCGCTCGGATGGATAATTTGGATCGAGTGGAACATATGTCCCACCCGCTTTGAGAATGGCCAATAGCGCAACTACCATTTCTACGGATCGTTCCACACACAATCCGACCGTCACACCAGGACCAACGCCTTGACCTCGCAGATAATGTGCTACCTGATTGGACTGACGGTTTAACTCCTCGTACGTCAAATGTTGCTGGGCACAAACCACCGCGATCGAATCTGGAGTTCTCAGCACTTGTGATTCAAAGAGCTGTGGAATACCACTTTTGTACTCACATTCGTAATCGGTTTGATTGCATTCTATGAGTAGGTGTCGACGTTCTTCCTCAGATAAAAGAGGAAGTTGTGCGATGCTTGATTCAGGATTTTCAACAATGCCTTCTAATATTGTTGTGTAAAATTTAATCCACCGATTGATGGTCTCCTCATCGAAAAGGGCAGAATTATAAAAACATTCCAGCGAAAGACCCTTATCATCTTCATGAAGGTTGAATGCAAGTTCAAAGATCACGGCATGCTTGGGGGTTTCTCTAACCTGAGTCTCCAAATTAAAAAACGGTTCTTCCGCTCCATCATGTTCTAAATTAAAGATCACTTCAACCAAGGGAGTACGACTCGAATTTCTTGGCAATTCCAGTTCTTGAAGAATACGTCCAAATGTACAGTCTTGGTGATCATAGGCATCAAGAACAGTCGATTTAATAGAAGAAAGAAAATTCTTAAAACTATCACGACAATGTACCTGAGAACGCAAAGGCAAAAGGTTTACACAATGCCCGACAAGAGTCTTATTCTCCAAACTAGCTTGCCCAGCAGTTGGAATTCCCACGATGAGATCATCTTGTCCAGAAAGTCGAAAGAGGAGAACCTTAAATGCACTTAATGTTAAGGAAAACAGACTTGTTCGCTGACGTTGAGCCGATTGCTTAATACGCTTGAAAAGATCGTCTGAAAAATTTAGATTCGCTGTGGCACCAGAACATGTTCTGGTGTTTGGACGTGGCCGATCAGTCGGTAAAGTCAGGTTCGAAGGAGAATTGCTTAGCCGTGATACCCAATAGGCCAGCGAATCATTCATCGCTTGGCTTTTTTCACTCTCTAATTGTGCAGCTACAAACTGGCTGTAGGGTACAGGTCGAGGAAGTTCATGGGTACGTCCTTGACACATCGATGCATACACGGCACGGATTTCGTCTATGACTATCATTGAAGACCAGCCGTCATAGACCAGATGGTGAGCCGTAAAGATGAAGACATATGCCTCATAGCCCACCTTCAATAAGGTGCAACGAAATAGAGGACCATTAACGAGATCAAACGGTTCCATCATTTCTCGCTTCAAGATGCTACACACAATTTCTTCCTCGTCCTCACCCTCGTTCACTTCATACATCTCATACAATCGAACATCTGTCGATATAGTGCCTGGTCTTGGTCTCCTTTGGGTCATCTCATGAGCTGAGAAACAAAAATGAAGGGCTTCATGACGATTCACTACGGTCAAAACAGCCTCGTGGAACTTTTCCAGATCCAGCAAACCAGCTAATTGCAAATAAAATGACTCATTAAATGCACAAGAGGCCGTAGATCCCATTTGACAGGCAAGCCAAATTTCCTGTTGCGCTTGCGTTAAAGGAAGTTCGAGTTGGGCCGTGTCTTCAGAAGACACTGGATAGATAACTGGTAGGTGGCTGACCGCAACCGATTTCTCACTTGAGTCGTTTGCTGGCCCTTGTAGACTGGTAGCATTAGTCGAAGATCCAGCATCAACCTTGATCGAAGGAGTAGCGGGAGGTGGAGGAAAGAACCCTGCATGTTGTAACTCTTTAACACTATCCTTAATCACTTGCGCTACGACTTTAATATCTTCTTCGGAATGCGCCGTCGAAAAAAAGCAATTTTGTGAAGCTTCTCGTATATAGACACCTTTTTCAAGCATGTGGTAGAAAAGCAAATACACGTACGAAAGGCTTGGGTGGGCGTCAAATCGAAACCATGAACTATACTGTTGAACCCGAATAGGAACGTCATGTGCTTCGAAAAATAGATTGAGCTCATTTGCAAATGTTTCCGTGCGTTGAGTCAGAGTTTGTTGGAGTACTGGTCCCTCTGTCTTGAGATAACGCAACACAGCCCGTGCCGAGGCAAGCGCGAGGGGATGTCGAACAAATGTTCCGGCAAAAAATGTCACATCGACCTCTGGCAGGGAAGCATCGCCGTATTGCCACATACCACCATCGAGCGAATCCAGGAACTTGGCACTTCCTGCCACGACACCAATTGGCATTCCCCCACCGACGACTTTTCCATAAGTAGCCAGGTCGGCCCGAATCTGGAACAGCCCCTGAATTCCTGCAGGATGTGTCCGAAAACCTGTAATAATTTCATCAAAAATTAAGGCAGTTCCAGACTGTTCTGTTAATTTTCTAATCGAATGAAGAAACTCTTTTGGTCGCAATTCGGGATGACGACTCTGAATGGGTTCGACTAAGATCGCTGCGATTTCATCAATGCACCCTTCAAGAATTTTTAATGTTTCCGGACTGCCATATTCTAAAACGATGGCATTAGCAACTGCCTCCTGTGTTATTCCAGGAGCCGCTGGAACAGTGCAAAGATTTCCACGTCGAACTTGTGCTCGAGATAAGACTTCTTCAAACATTCCATGATAGTCTCCAGTGAAATACACAATTTTTGTTCGTCCTGTGATCGTGCGTGCCATTCGCAAGGCTGCCATAACGGCTTCAGAGCCTGTATTACAAAATGAAATTCGCTCCATACCTGTGATCTCACGTAGAAGCGTTGCCACTTCCCCTGCGAGAGGACTTTGAGGCCCAATACCAATACCCTTCTGTAATTGTTCCGCAATGGCCTCCTTCACAAACACAGGAGAATGTCCTAGGAGATTCGCTCCAAACCCCATCGTAATATCAATATATTCATTATCATCCACGTCCCAAATTCTTGCGCCTTCTGATCGTTCTGAGGCAATTTGATAAACCATTTCCTTCCAAAGTACGCGAAACCCTGCGACTGACCGTGGATCGGCTAAAATCGTGCGATACATCTTGGTTAAATCTTTTGAGCCTTTCGTCTTCGTCGTCAATCGCTGAATGAGGTCTTGCAAATGGTGTTCTTGCTGTTTCGTAAGCGTCCCGTCCTTTGATCTTTCAATCGGCTTGTACGGCCCGAATCGTGCCGTGTCCGATTTAGGCTGTAGTCTACTCACCATTTCATCCGTTAATCTCATGTGCGAGGTTGATTTAGACTGAGTACGACCAGTTCCGCCTAAAGATCCAGAAGACGTTGATTCAGTTAAAGATCTCTGAATGCTGGAAAGCCCCTGTTTCATGACATCAAGTTGATCGGCCATAAGTCGTAATTGTTGATCAACATCAAATTCTGAGGAGTCTCGATTCTGAGAGTCAGGATTGGTAGATATTGGCAGGACATGCTCCACTTGCTGGACCTGACGGTCTAGCAGCGCTGCATGAAGAGGTAACGTATTCTTACTTTTCCTTTGGAGATCTGAAAGAGCATGAGATGGAAGCTTTTCCTCAAGATAGTCAGCAAGAAGATCGAGTGACGATAAGTCCTCAAACAACTGTCGAAATGAGACTTTAATGCCAAATTCTTTTTGAAATTGAACAGTGGCTTGCGTCAGAAACAGCGAGTCTAAACCCAACTCCATAAAGGAGGTTTCACAGTCACTCTGTGAAAATTCCATTCCTGATAATTCATGCATGATCGTCCTGAGTGTCTCAAGAATATGGACTTTTCGTTTTGCCAGTGTCACGTCAGGAGATTCAGCCGAGATTAGATGATTATCAGGATGTGCGTCGGAATCAGAAATCGGAGCCGGCTCCATCGTAACTGGTCCATCACTCTTTTCTTCAGATAACGTCCCTGTTTTCAAGGAAGATCTTGAGGGTAGGAGGCTTGGTGGCGCCATCCAGAAACGCTTTCTCTCAAAGGGGTAGGTTGGTAATGTCAGTCGATTCCTCTGCTCATCAGCATAGAAGTTACCCCAGTCAATTTCGGCTCCTATTGTCCATAAATGACCCAACGCCGTAAGCATACTAAGAGTATTTGACTGTCGCTCACTCACATGACTGAGTGAGGAAATAACTGTTTGCTTTGCCTGGGGATTTGGGTGCTGCATTACCAAGGTACTCAAAGTTTTTCCTGGCCCAACCTCAAGGAAGACCCTTCCCGGTTGTTTCTGTAACTCTAAAATTCCAGGACTGAACTGAACAGCAAAACGAAGTTGATGAGCCCAATAGACCGGATCTTGGACGTGTTCATTGGTTATCCAACTTCCCGTCAAACTCGAAATAATCGGGATCGTTGGGCAGTGACGACGAATGTGCTTGACCGTATCAGCAAACGGACCAACGATTGGATCCATCATCTTCGAGTGATAGGCGTGCGATGTATGTAATCGACTTGCTGTAATGCCCCGCTCTTCAAGTTGCGCATGTAAATCATCGATACGCTCCGTAGGACCCGACAACACTGACAACATTGGAGAATTCAATACTGCTAAAGAAATTTCTTCATCAAGATAGGATTCCACCTGCTCTTGAGAAAGCCGAACCGCTAACATCCCTCCAGCTGGCTGCCCGTGCATGAGTTTAGCTCGACAGGCAAGTAATTGAAGGGCATCTTCAAGCGAGAAAACTCCAGCTAAGCATGCAGCCACATACTCTCCAACACTATGTCCAATCATCGCCTCCGGTTTTATACCCCAGTTTAACCAAACTTGAGCTAAGGCATATTCGATAGCAAATAGTGCTGGCTGGGTATACACTGTCTGCTTTAGATAGTGTGTCGCTTCGTCGACTGTATTTTCTGAAGGGAATAACAGGGAACGTAAGTCAAGATCTAAATGCATACGGAGAATTTCAGTACATCGATCAAGATTCTCTCGAAAAACAGGCTCATGCTTGTAGAGATCATGCCCCATATGAACATGTTGAGCTCCTTGGCCAGGAAACATGAACACGATTGAAGGGTCCGATCCCCTTACAGACCTTGTAACAACGTGTTTTCCCTGAGCCGTTTCCAGCAGATCGCTTCCCTCCTTGGCATCTCCACAGACTAGAAACCGTCGATGCTGAAAATCTGTCCTTCCATTTTGCAAGGAAAATGCAACGTCACCAAGGTTCACAGCAGGCTCTTCTTTCAAAAATCTCGCCAACCGTTTAGTAGAAATATCCAAGGCCGTTTCAGTTTTCGCAGAAATCAGCAATAATTGGAATGGGCGCGTTTGACTCGATTGTCTTGAAGAAGGAGCTTCTTCAAGGACTACGTGGGCGTTAGTTCCCCCCACCCCAAATGAACTCACACCGGCACGGCGCGGAGTATTTCCTGCTTTCCATTCCCGAAGCGTATCTACAACATAAAATGGACTTTTTGGAAAATCGATTTGTGGATTGGGATTCTGGTAGTGAAGGTTCGGCGGAAGTTTTCTATGTTTTAAGGCAAGCACCGTCTTTATCAACCCCGCAACGCCAGCTGCAGAATCAAGATGCCCAATATTAGACTTGACCGAACCGATTCCACAAAATTGCGTGCCTCTGGTTTTGGCGCGAAATGCCTTGGTCAGACCAGCAATTTCGATGGGATCTCCTAACGGTGTTCCAGTTCCATGTGCCTCAATGTAAGAGATGGTTTCAGGGTGAATACCTGCTAACGCTTGTGCTCTCGCAATAACTTCCGCTTGCCCATCCACACTTGGGGCCCCAAAACTTACCTTGTTCGATCCATCATTATTCAGAGCAAACCCTTTAATAACTGCTTCGATTTGATCTCCATCTGCCAGCGCATCTTCTAGCCGACGAAGGACCACCACTCCAATCCCACTACTAAATACCGTTCCATGCGCCTTTGCATCGAACGGTCGACAAGATCCGTCTGGTGAAAGCATCCCACCTTCTTGGTGAAAATATCCTCGTTCTTGCGGAAAGGTGACACAGACACCGCCAGCCAATGTAAGATCTGACTCGTAGTGAAGAAGACTTTGACAGGCCTGACACACTGCGACCAATGATGTCGAACAAGCCGTTTGCACATTGACGCTAGGTCCGTGTAGATTCAATTTGTAAGATGTTCTCATAGGAAGATAATCTTTATCGTTACTGATGAGAGTTTGGAAAGCATCAACGCTTCTAAATCGAACTAACCCTTCAATATAGTTTCGATCCACACAGAGATTGTGTAACAAATAGGAGTTCAAATAACTTCCAGCAAATACCCCGATCGCCCCCTTAAATTTATCTGGAGCATGACCAGAGACTTCAAGTGCTTCCCACGCGCATTCAAGCCAGATCCGTTGTTGCGGGTCGAGAATTGATGCATCTCGAGGAGTGAACCCAAAAAACCCAGCGTCAAAGAGATCAACGTCCTCTAATATCCCACGTGCTCTCACAAAATCAGGATTATTTCTAATTGCATCATAATCAATCTCTTTACCTCTTAACTCTTCGTCTGTGAAGTGGTGAATGTTTTCTCGTCCAGCAAGCAAATTCCCCCAAAATTCTTTCAGATTGCGGGCACCTGGAAATCGTCCAGTCATACCCACTATCGCAATATCACCAAGACCGTGTGATTCTTCAATTTCACTCATATTGGCTTATTCCTTGGTATTCGTTGAAAACGGGTGCGTGCCTCACGTTGCCGCTTCGCTCGCAAATCTGAGGATTCCTTTAAAGTTCTACACTGACTATCAGAGCTAATAAATTGAACTAATTTTGCTATCGTGGGATATTCGAACAGTGAAATAACCTGCACATCAATACCAAATCGGGAACGTAAACTTGTTATGACGCGAAACGCCGAGATTGAATTTCCCCCAAGCTCAAAAAAGTTGTCATGAATACTTATTTCGGCAACTCCAAGAATCCCCTGATAGATCAGCACAATGTCTTGTTCTAATTGAGAGCGTGGTGCAACACGCCCTCTCCGTCTATTGAGATGTATCCCCTGCGACTGGGCCAACGCATGCCGATCTAACTTGCCATTAACTGTCAAAGGAATTTCCTTGAGGACCACGAATAAAGATGGCACCATATACCCTGGCAATCGATGATTGAGGAACTCGTTCACCTCACCGAGATCTGGAGTAATGACGTCACCCAGTTCTAGATAAGCAACTAACCGTTTCTCGCCCACCCCATCATCATCTAGCAATACAACAGCCTGACGGACGCATGGAATCTGAAAGAGGGCTGCTTCGATTTCTCCTAGTTCTATCCGAAATCCTCGAATTTTCACCTGGCGATCTGACCGACCAAGATATTCGATATCGCCATTCAGTAAACAACGTGCGAGATCCCCGGACTTATACAGATACGAGCGTGAATCACGGCTAAATGGGTTAAAAAAAAATCGCTCTCTCGTCAATTCAGATTGGTTCAGGTACCCTCGAGCAACTCCTTCACCTCCGATATACATTTCTCCAGGAACCCCGACTGGCACGAGCCGTCTGTATTTGTCTAATAAGTGAATCTGCAAATCAGGAAGCGGCCTTCCGATCAGACTTTTCCCTGAAGAAGATCGACATTCTTCAGCGTAGATAGGACGGTAAGTGACATGGACCGTTGTTTCTGTAATTCCGTACATATTGACTAATTGCGGATGTTGATCTCCGTAACGATCTACCCAAGGGAGCAACAAGTGAAACTCCAACTTCTCTCCACCGAAAATTATAAACCGAAGAGCCGGGCCTTCTCGCTTCTCTTTGCTTTGATCAACTTGAATCAATTGCGTAAAGGCCGTGGGAGTTTGATTGAGTACGGTCACTCGCTCACGCAAAAGTAGATCATAAAACAGTTCGGGAGACCGGCTTACCCAATACGGGACAATGACCAGTCGACCACCATGCAACCACGCACCCCAGATTTCCCAAACAGAAAAATCAAATGCATAAGAATGAAACAATGTCCATACGTCATTTTCATTGAAGCCAAACCAATCTTGCGTGGCACGAAAGAGCCTACTCACATTCGCATGAGAAACCATGACTCCTTTAGGGTTACCTGTGGAGCCAGACGTGAAAATGATGTAAGCAAGATCTTCATGCGTTAGCGGAACACACGGATTTGTTTCACAACATTCCGAAATTTCTCCCTGTGCATCTTCCATTCGAATGACTTGCGTTTGAATTCCCGAGAAATCTATTTCCGTCTGTTTAGAAGTCAATACGAAGGGAGCCTTCACATCATCAAGAATGAAGAGAATCCGTTCTTGAGGATTCTGCGGATCGACGGGAACATAGGCACCCCCAGCTTTGAGAATTCCGAGAATACCAATGAGCATACTCAAAGAACGTTCGATGGCCAGGGCAACAAAGGTGCCTGACTGCACTCCTTGTTCGATCAAGTAATGGGCTAATTGGTTGGCTCGAATATTCAGATCCCAGTAGGTAAGGTGTTCCTGCTCATAAGTCACCGCAATCGCTGCAGGGGTTTCTTGCACTTGCTTTTCGAACTGTCCATGAAGATGGTCTACGGCGACAACTGGCTTAAGAACCGAGTGATGTCTCGTCAACAAAAAGTCCTGCTCACGGCTTGTGAGCATTGGAATATCTAGAACGCACCCAGAAGAATTACCCATCATGCCTGTCAACAAGATTTCCATGTGCTTGAGCATCTGCTGAATAGATTCTTTCTCAAACCTCATAGGGTCGTACTCTACGTTCATCAGTAATTGACGATCAGCAGAAACGATAAGCGTGAGGGGAAAATTCGTTTGTCCAAAATATTCAAATTTTCTTTGAAGCCAGCGACCACCTTGAGACCGTAATGCTGTGTCAAGGTCATAATTTTCAAAGACTACGAGCGTTTCGAATAGCGGTAGTCCCGGATTCACCTCACTCCATGAATGGATATGGGACAACGGTGTATGCTCATACTCACGAAGTTCAACATTAAATGCTCGAATGCTTTTCAACCAGGGAAGCAACAATTGATGTGGGGAGATTTGCACACGGAATGGCAAGCTATTAATGAAAAGTCCTACCATCCCATCTGCCTCCAACAATGACGACTTGCGACATGCACGTGTGACTCCAAACACCACATCATCTTCACCGCTATAACGAGATAATAAAATTGCCCACGCACCTTGGATGAGTGTGTTAAGAGTAATGTGATGAATATGCGAGAAGTGCTCGAGAGAACTCGTCACTTCTAACGACAAGACCTGCTCTTCTGTCGATTTATAAACTCGAGGCTGCTGATGCAATGACGGACCAGCAAGAGGGATTGGCGTGGGAGTCGCAAATCCATTTAGGTTGTTACGCCAAAATGTTTCAGAATTGATAAATGTTTGGTCACCTAACCATTGGATGAAGTCGGCAAACGGGCGAGGTTCTGGAACGTCTAATTCGTATCGCTGCTCCAAAAAAGATTCATAAACCTTGAATACCTCTTGGAGAACGATTCGTATAGACCGGCCATCCAACAACATATGATGAATTGTCCATAAGATGTAGAAGCGCGTGTCGGTTGAGCAAAAGATTGACAAGCGCAGCAACGGTCCTTTTGCCAAATTAAACCCTTCGAGACGATCTTGGCGACGAATTTCCTCGAATGCCCTAGGATGATCAGATATTTGCACTCCTTGAAAGTCGTGAATTTGAAAAGGAATCTTGACGACGGAGTCGACAATTTGAATAGGGTCCTGCCTATTTTCCCACTCGAAACGTGTCCTCAAAATCGAATAACGTGCAACAATGCTCTGCCATGCCCGCTCAAATGCGAGACAATCAAGTGGTTCATTTAAGGTACAAAATATCTGCTCGACGTCTACACCAGACTTTGAGTGAGCCAAGTGATGAGACAGCATCCCCAATTGCAAGGAGGATAGTGGGTAGGACTTCATGGCAACGTGAAACCTCAAAATCTCCAGTAAACTAAGTTATTTCTGAGGCTGAAGCGATCAAACAGAAATCTATAAGTCTAGTGGACATTAAATACCCATCGGCCCAATGATAAAATATTAAACAACATACAAGGTTCTGAAATTCAGAAACACGTACTGATAACCCTATTGAACGCAGAAACCCATCAGAGGCTCAACCCCATAGAGGAGTAACCATCAAGACTAGTCGTTGGAAAAATGAGACAGGAAACCTGGGCGGGATCTTGAGAACCCAAATAGAATGTTGCGACTATTTCTATAAGGGCTGAAATACGGTCAAGAGAGTCGAAGGTCTTGCGGGATGAATGTTAAGCTTCAGGGACTGTTCAAACGTTATGGAAGTCGATTTTATGAAATTAGAAGATAAAATCGTATAAATAGAAAATACGAGCACATCGACCTCATAGCACCAACACTAGCTCAACTCCCTTTTCCTCGCTTCAATTGCATACCTCAGTCTTCATCAGGTTGGCCCGTATCACCAACGCTTTACATATATATATCTACACCATCAAATGCCATAATAATGAGACGACCATTCCACTCTTGGTGAACGTCATCTCGCCATATTCACACAGGCCCATCCAATATATAGATATATATCGTCACCCAGTGACGATTATTTTTTTAAAAGGGGGATGATCAATTGTGACAATTACTGCCGACAGAATCAATAGACACCTTAGAGAAAATCCAGGATAATTAGTAATAATCTGAAATTATTATAAACCATATTCGTCATTTCACGATTCTCATAATTAGAGAATATGAATGCCTTGTGATGAAGTGGCCTGCATATGGTAATTCTGGAATGTTACGAGAGAATGCCGTTTATTCTCAGATTTAACTGAAATCGCCTCAAACAATTCCCACAAGTTAAATCGAAACAAGGCACTTCATGCTTCGCTAGCGAAAGGGTTGCCTCAGTCAATTTCGTCATCGCCATGGCAAAAGATTACTCTGATAATCGTCAAACATATAAGGGAACCTCTAAGAACCCGCGACTTTGGCTGCCATCGTCTCGGTTGCGGGCCTATCCGTTTTTACAATGGGGTTGGCTGAAAAAGAAGCAGGCATCTGAGTGACGTTTTCGTCAGAGGCTTGCTCCTTCCCGCTTTCTTACGCGCCCTGAATCTTCCGGGGCCTCGTGAGAACCAGAAAGCGCCGCAAGTTGTACGTCAAATTCTTCAGCCCGATCTTTGCCCGGGCTCGCAGGAAGCCAATCGTGCGAATCAGCTTGCCCCCATCGCGATCACCTGGTGACCAAACACATGTTCGACACGGGCCCGAATGCGTGAGCGGGCGTGATTGTGAGTCTTCTGTTGAGCCGTGAGGGGCTTGTTGCTGGCCCCCTTGTAGTGAATTTTGGAGCGCAGGCGTTTGGCCTTGAGCTGCGTTTCAATCTCCACTGCCCGATAGGCCGCGTCCGCCCAAATCTCGCGTCCCGCTTCGGCGGGGAGCAAGACGTCCTCAAGCACCTGACGTCATGTATGGCCGCATCGGGGACGGCATACGGGCGAATCAGTTTGTGTTTCTTATCGACATTCACATGATTCTTGTCCCCATAGTGACTGGCCCCCATGCTTCTTCGTCCATCGGCCCTCCGTGTCTTTCTGCCGGCGCTTGTTGGGCTGCTCGTCCCACTCTGCGGGGCAGTCTCCCGCTTTGATCGTGGCGTTCTCCTCCCGGGAGTTGCGTTGCTTGGGCACGGGAACCAGGGAGGCATCAAGCAATTGGCCACCCCGCGGTTGTAAGCCGTGCTCGGCCAAGTACGCTTCAAATTGGGCAAACAGGGTTGCCACCACCTGCGCCTGGGGCAGGGTTTCGCGAAACAGCCAGATGGTCTTGGCATCGGGAATCCGTTGATCCAGATCGAGCCCCAAGAACCGCATAAAGGACAGTCGATCACGAATCTGATATTCGGTTTGATCATCCGACAAATTATAGAGGCTTTGGAGGATGAGAATTTTGAACATGAGGACTGCATCAAAGGGAGGTCGCCCTCCCTTCTCTCGCTTCGACCGATGGAGCACCGCTTCAAGAGCTGAGCGAAAGGTTTCCCAGGGCACATGGCACGCCAAGGTGTCCAAAGGGTCACCGTGCTGAC
The DNA here is from genome assembly GCA_021603905.1 of Nitrospirales bacterium. Lineage (GTDB taxonomy): Bacteria > Nitrospirota > Nitrospiria > Nitrospirales > UBA8639 > JAGQKC01. Next base: position 19,306 of record BQIU01000031.1, on the reverse strand, counting down.
TGAGGGCCTGGTAGCGAGTCGCAAGATCGAAAAAGCTGAGTTGGCGTGGTGTCGACATAGAAGAATCCTCCTTGGGGGGAGTATCGCAAAGCAGCGTCCGCGTGTCAGGGGTTTTTAGAGATGCCCTTAAGTAAGGCAAGAACCTATTGGCCATCAAGTGTCAAGGACCAATACAAGGCTAACTGATGCCAATTCAACGATGACCATGAAGTCTACGAAAAGTTCAAGAAAATGCAGTTCGAAAGAGGGTGAATATATAATATATTTAATTCCAAGCTTCCGACAGTGCTGAGGTCTTTTGATAGAACGTCAAGGCAGGTCTTCAGTGCATACAAATGCATGGGAAAGAAAACTCTTCGTCTTCATGAAACTTACGCCCCCCCTCAAGTCAACTTTTTAGAGTTGGGCTCCAGCTTCCGCAAGACCCAAAAGCGCATTCGAAATATTTGTCAGACTAACATCCAAATCTCCTGGATCTCGATCACGTTGGAGGTGATGTTTTTTGGCAAGGAACTGTGGATCATTAAACGCAATAAACACTTGGCGTTTGCGATCTTGAAATACTAAAAACTATTGAGGCAGGTCGAGTCCAATTGATTGATTATTTTGCATCAACGGCGTTCTCACTTGAGGATTTCCAAACGAGGGCCATGAGAGGTAAACGCATGATGGTGATTCCTTCCGAGAGAAATGTGATAGACGGAAAATCAATGCACCAAAGAAATCAGTCACCTTCAAACAAGAGCCTAGGACAAGAACGAGACAAGAGCAAGCCACCTTCACATGGATACATCGCTTAATCATAGATAAGTTCACTTTTTACAGTCTCCATCAGAATGAGGCTCAGAATAAGAACAGCCTACGTTTAGCAACACGTGCAGAAATTCCTTGGCCTATTCCCTCACCAGCCTCAAATATTATCAGGATACTTTTGCTAAGAATTCCAACAATAAAAGCCTATGTCATGGCATGGCGAGACAACCCCAGCAAAAAACACCTCTCAAAATAGGTTTCCCATTGGTCTAAAATACGCTATGCTTATAGCCATTCCAATAAGCTTCCAATATCTGTTGTGCGTCTGTGCGCAAATTAAAGCACTATCACCCACAAGAAAAAATCATTCAACTTTACGATCACGCATGCGAGAAACGATCATCCTGCAATCCACACAGCATGAAGAACTCATAGATATCACCGATGCCGTGCGCGCCGCTCTTGAACAGAGTGGAATACAAAATGGACTTATTCACCTCTATGCACAAGGCGCAACGGCAGCCATGATGATTCAAGAGAATTGGGATGACAGCGTTCCCCTCGATGTCGTCAATCTTCTTCGCAAACTGATTCCTCCAGGCGTGTGGCTCCACGATGCCCAAGATGGCAACGGTGATTCTCATCTGAAAGCCGGCCTTGTGGGTCCATCGGAGACGATTCCAGTCATTGACGGTCAATTGGGCTTATCCCGTTGGCAGAACATTTTCTTCTGTGAATTTGATGGTCCGCGAACTGAACGTCGTGTGGTCTGCACATTACTAGATGATCCTGATCATCGAGAATTAGACGCAAGCACCTGAGGCCTAAAAAGAAGAGGGGTTCCTCACCTTTCATAGGTCGCCTCATCACTCCTTGATACAGACTGAAGACAGGTTGTCAACGCTGCAAAGTATGTAGAGAATCGCCGATAGAGTTCTAGCTTCTGCTTATGCTTACATGATCTTTCAGCTCGCTCGAAGTTGTGGAAAAAATCAACAGACATCTTTCCGCTGGTGCCTTGATCCTTCTGTTATATCGATTATAGGTGTCCTTGGACACGATCTTTCATAGTCGTGAGAATAATCAACAGACATTTTTCCGCTGAGACCTTGAGCCTTCTGTTATACCGATTATAGGTGTCCAAGCTTGAGAATGACCCGTACGTTATGATGCAATGCGTTTGAATAAATTGCTGCTACAGAACGCTGACAATCACAACTTTTAAAAAAACGTAGTTGAAAGGATAGTGTCGATGAAAGACTTTGAAAAACTTGGAGCCTTTTATCTAGGGCGCCCCTTCGACTTAGAGAAGAAGGAACCAAAACCGGGACTCTTACTTTACGACTCCAAGGACCTGGTGACGCATGCTGTCTGTGTAGGGATGACCGGCAGCGGGAAGACTGGTCTTTGCATCGGTTTATTAGAAGAAGCGGCGATTGACGGTATTCCTGCTCTGGTAATCGACCCGAAGGGCGATTTATCGAATCTATTGCTGACATTTCCCAAACTTAGAGGACAAGACTTTCTCCCATGGGTGAATAAAGACGACGCACAGAAAAAAGGCTTCTCACCCGTGGAGTATGCCCAGCAGGAGGCCGACACATGGGGAAAAGGGTTACGATCATGGAATCAAAGTGGAGATCGAATCAAACGTTTACGTGATGCTGCGGACTTTGCCATTTACACCCCGGGCAGTACTGCTGGCCTGCCGATCTCTATCCTGAAATCATTTTCAGCACCTCCCACCTCAATCGCGGAAGATACGGAACTCCTGAGCGAACGGATCAGTACAACGGCAACCAGCCTCTTGAACCTCGTTGGCATTCAGGCCGACCCTCTCCAGAGCCGAGAACACATTCTTCTTTCGACTGTTTTGGGACATGTATGGAAACAAGGACAAGATTTGGACCTGGCGCAACTCATCGGGTATCTACAAAACCCGCCCATTCAGAAGATTGGAGTCCTGGATGTTGAGTCGTTTTTTCCCTCAAAAGATCGCTTTGCCCTTGCGATGCGCTTCAATAATCTTCTTGGTGCGCCAGGATTTTCTACGTGGCTCGAAGGACAACCGCTCGACATCGATCAGCTCCTGTATACCGCCGATGGCAAGCCACGAATCGCCATTATGTCAATTGCACATTTAAATGACACGGAACGTATGTTCATCGTCACCATGCTGTTGAGTCAAATGGTGAGTTGGATGCGAACTCAATCTGGTACCACAAGCCTTCGCGCCCTGGTCTATATGGACGAAGTCTTTGGCTACTTTCCACCTGTGAAAAATCCCCCGTCGAAAGCTCCACTTCTCACCCTGCTCAAACAAGCACGCGCCTTTGGTGTGGGAACGGTCCTGGCGACACAAAACCCTGTGGATCTCGATTACAAAGGCCTCGGCAATGCAGGAACCTGGTTTATCGGCCGTTTGCAAACCGAACGCGATATCGCACGTGTCCTCGATGGCCTTGAAGGGGCCGCGTCTGAAGCGGGAAAAGCGATGAATCGGAAACAGATGCAAAAAACCCTCTCAGGATTAGACAGTCGCGTATTTCTCATGAACAATGTTCACGACGACAAGCCTGAAATTTTTGAAACCCGTTGGGCGCTCTCCTATTTACGTGGGCCACTGACAAGGACGCAAATTAAAACATTAATGGATCCATACAAGGATCAACTCCCGAAAACAAAAGACCCGACAACGACAGGCCATGCCAAGACGGAAGCAGCAAAAACCAAAACCCCAAACACTCAAATTGAGACCTCTCAACGACCGGTCTTACCGCCAGAGATTTCACAGTACTTCGTTCCCACACGAACGTCTCAACCTGACGAAGCAAGCCTCACGTATCAACCACAATTATTGGCTTCAACCTCCATCCACTACATCCAAAGCAAAACAAAACTGGACGTATTACGAGATTTCACCGTACTTCTTCCTATTACGGATGACCCAATTCCTGTTGACTGGGATAATGCCATTGAGACAGAGATTTCCCCAGATGACCTGGAGAAACGACCTGAAGAAGGCGTGAGCTATTCACCAGTGCCTTCAGCAGCCGGGAACACAAAACACTACAAGAACTGGGAGAGAGATTTTAAGAATTGGGTTTACCGTCATAAGGCGCTCGAACTATGGAAAAGCCCTGCTCTTAAAATCATTTCGGATCCAGACGAATCCGAACGTGACTTTCGCATTCGGTTGCAACAACTCGCACATGAACAGCGAGACGAGGACATCGAACGACTTCGAAGGAAGTATGCACCCAAAATGACCACACTTGAAGAACGGATTCGTCGTGCGGAGCAGACTGTCGATCGAGAAACGGAGCAAGCCAAGCAGCAGAAAATGCAAACGGTCATATCCTTTGGCGCCACCTTGTTATCGGCATTTCTTGGAAGAAAAACTGTCAGTCGATCGTCTGTGGGCCGAGCAACATCAGCCATTCGCGGCGTGGGACGCTCAATGAAAGAAGCCAAGGATGTCGCACGAGCTGGCGACACAGTTGAAGCCTTACAACAACGACTTCTCGATCTCAACAACCAATTCCAAGAGGACAAAGACACTCTAGCCTCCCAATGGGAACAACAGGCCGGAACTCTTGAATCCTTCACTGTCAGGCTCAAGAAAACTAATATTTCTCTCAAGTTGGTCACGTTTGTCTGGATCCCCTATTGGAAAGATTCATCTGGAGACATGACTCCAGCCTGGAAATAACATACAATAGCCTATAGTCCCCCTCTACTCCCTTTCATCATCCATCACGACTTATTAATTCAAAGGAGGAATGCCATGGTGGAACTCGTTCAGATGTTGACGAATAATCTTGGAGTCAGCGAGGATCAGGCTAAAGGTGGCGCTGGCATGCTGTTCAACATCGCAAAAGAAAAGCTTGGCAGCGGTGAATTTCAACAGATCGCCGAAGCCGTCCCCGGCATAGGGAATCTAATGAGTGCTGCCCCAACGGCCGGCGATGGAGGAGAGGGTGGTGCCGGAGTCATGGGAATGCTCGGAGGGCTCGCTTCGAGCTTAGGTGGAAGTGCCGGAGGCCTTGGATCACTGGCTGCGCTCGCAGGGGGATTCTCAAAACTCGGCCTGGATACGGAGATGATCGGTAAGTTTATTCCCCAGGTCTTGCAATACGTGCAAAGCCAAGGTGGTGACGGCGTCAGAAACTTACTCGAAAAAGTCATTAGCCCCAGCGCATAAGACTTTTGTTCCTGGTTCCTTTCATCAAGAACCGGGGAACCCCATACGAAACATGATGAGATCATTAATTATATTCCTTCCTTAGACCCAGGAGACTAGCATCCATGAACATCCGTCCGACTCAACGTACGCTGAATAGTTGGCTCACGTGCCTCATCGTCATCTCATTGACTGGCTGTCAAAGTGTCTATTACGAGGCCATGGAAAAAATTGGGTACCACAAACGCGATCTCCTCATTTCCGATGTCGAAAAAGCTCGTGACGCCCAGGCCGATGCGAAAGAACAGTTCAAATCCGCGCTTGACCGCTTTACATCTGTTTTAAACTTTAAAGGTGGTGACTTACAAGAAAAATACGACAAGTTAAACGCCGAATACGAGGAGAGTGAGGTCAAAGCACAAGCCGTCCATGAACGTGTGGCATCAGTCGAAGACGTATCCGAAGCCTTGTTCACTGAGTGGAAAACCGAACTTGAGGAATACTCCAACGCCAGTTTGCGCCGAACAAGCCAACGTAAGCTCGATCAAACACAAAAACAATACAGCCAACTCATCAAAGCCATGAAGCGTGCAGAGAAGAAAATGGACCCCGTCATGTCTGCATTTAAAGATCAAGTCCTCTTCTTAAAGCACAACCTCAATGCGAAAGCGATTGCGTCACTCAAGAATGAACTCGTGGCCGTCGAAAGCGACATTTCGTCATTGATCAAAGAAATGGAAGCGTCGATCAAGGAAGCCGATTCGTTTATTTCGACCATGGCCAAAGAAGAGTAAGAATCTCAAGAAGTCTCAAACAACTCGTCTTCGATAAGGAGAACAGCAATGGGAATTCTATCCTGGATTGTATTTGGATTGATTGCTGGAATTCTGGCAAAGATCATGATGCCCGGAAAAGATCCCGGAGGCTTTATCATCACGATTTTGATTGGAATCGCTGGCGCCACAGTCGGCGGCTTCATCAGCACAGCATTGGGATATGGAGAAGTCTCAGGATTTGACATCCGAAGCTTTGGGATTGCAATTGGTGGCGCACTTTTACTGCTGTTCGTATATCGAAAAATCAGAAGCTAGCAATTTCATGCTTGATATTCTTTGGTGTTACGAGCAATAGTCTCTCCTTCTGACAGCACAATGTCGACTCCACCTAGGAACCTCTCGCTATCGGAAGTTAATTGAAGTGGCCATAGAAGACGAATGTAGGCATGTTGACGCAAGTGTCCCGGACACGATCGTTGGGGTCTCGCGATTGACTCGTAAGGATCTTACGTGGAAGTCTTCCAACCTTCTGCGCCATTGATTACAGGTGTCCTAAGACACGATCGTTGGGGGTCTCGCGAGTGACTCGTAAGGATCTTTCGTGGAAGTCTTCCAACCTTCTGCGCCGTTGATTACAGGTGTCTTAGTCCCAACCAATGGGTTCGTAGCCTTTTTCGATCAAACAACGATTGACGAAATTTCGATAAGCCGGACTCGCTTCGGCTCCTCCGGACGTAAAGATTCCTCGCAACAGCCCTTGCGTCGCACCTGCGGCCGCTCCAATCATCGAGCCAAGCCCAACGTTTCCTGCAATAGCCCCACCGACGGCACCTGATGCCGCGCCGATGGCTCCGCCTCCTACAGTCTGACCGGCAACGTGCTCTCCGGCACTCCCTTTCGAGACATACTCTTCAGCGAGCTCTTCACAAACTGAAATATCTTGCTCTGCCTGTTCTTCCCCACTATCTTGCAGAGCTTGGTTAGGATAGAGAACAGGCCGTGGACCAGAGCAGCCAGAGAAAACGCAAAGACTTATCATCAACAATCCTAATAACATTTTTGAGTTGCACATCTTCATTTTTATCCATTGGCTTTATTAGACTTGGTTATCCAAACGATTTATTTTCAGATAATCAAAATCTTATTTTTCGTGACTTTCGCCCCGGTATAATACTCAAAAATTGTACACTTCTATTCTTTCTCGTTAACTCTTCTATCATCTGCCTAGTTCCCTGCAACTGTCAACAAAATTCTCTGTAAATGATTGCAGACGATTTGACACAGGCTAATCATTTTCATCCAATCCATGACAAACCTATTACTTCAAGGCATACTCCATCAGCTTGACCCACCGATGCCTTTTATAATATTTCCAGAAAAATAAATATGATCAACATGATTAAAAGGCACGCCAAGACAAGAGGAACTATGTCAATATGTCGAAACCGTTTTGGCATGGCAGGTTGCTCGTATTTCATAAAATCTGTTGGATTATTAAAGTGTCCATTCAACTTACAGCTAGCGAAATTTCACGCGAGGTACGAGCAGCGCCTTCAATGGCTTTCGCCACTGCCGTCAAGACCCTCGGCCACTCATACGGTTTAGAGAGAATAGTAAATATTTTTTTCCTTTCATCGAAAGATGGGATAAGATCTGGGGTTTGGCTCGTCACTAAAATAACTGGAATAGACTTGAACGTGGCGTGGGAGGCAACATGCTTAACAAGCTGAACACCATTCATTCGCGGCATCTGCAGGTCTGTCAGCACCACATGAACGTCAGCTTTTCCAAGTACGTCAAGCGCCTCCATACCGTCTTGGGCTTCTTCACAGTCATAGCCACACCCTTCCAACATCGTTCTTAGGACCAATCGGTGATCTGGTTCATCATCGACAATCAAAACACATTTCACCTCTCGTCTTTCCCCCTGAGTACCCCATGCTTCTCCTGAGACATCCTGCTGTTTTGTATAAGAATCGTGTAAAATCATGAGTCCCTGCCGCTAGAGAAGACCAATCACTTATGTTTCATATCTTATATTCAACCGCTGTGCCATAAGAGACAAATGAGAAATTTATCCATATACAACAACATTTTACGATGAATGACTAGAAATACTTTCTTCTATCTATCCATTCGAACTGAGTCAATGTGACTCAAAACTGTTTCAGTGTTTCTTCAAGAGACAGGAAAAGATGAAGGGACGTACAAGGAAAGTAGAAAGACAGGATGAAGGTTCTCACCAACTACTCATATACTGGAGATCATGACTGACAACTCCAAGCAACATGAAAATTTCTCAATTTTTGGCAGACCATTTGAGAATATCGGTGAAACGTGAAATATCTTATAGCCGTTTCAGTTCTACCGAAACGATCAAGCGCCAACTTGTACAATGTTGATATCCAATACGTGATAGAAAACGTCAATCATGGTCAGTTATAGCCGATTCAATGATTTTTCGTACTCTTGACACATGGGATATCGCGTTGAAAGTCCTCATGGTTGAGCTGGAACGTATTTGTATTCGCTATAACCCAAGCGGGTATAATCTTCCGATGTCTTGGCTACCTATAATCGACACTACAAGGGGAAAACCGGGTTCAATGTTCAATGCCCATTCGGCTCCTTGTCAAACATACAACGATCGTAGCCAAGGCTACCTTACGTTGACCTCTCAAGGGGGCAGAACAGCATTCAACGTCAGTTGTCATTGGGGATGATAGGGAGTTACGGAACAATCGTCGTCACTAGGACACCTCTAATCCTCATGGTCAGTTTGGCGAGTGAGTCTCAGTAAGGGTTGGGCTGACAAAGAATGGCGTGTTACGGGTTCGTGGCCTAGGCCCCCTATGATCACAATATTGAGTAACCCTAGCGATTCGCATTAAAGATTGAAACGACAAGGCCAATGGTGCGTTGAGCCTTAGTGGCCTAGGCACCCCTGGAAATTAATTGGATTCGCTATAATCAATTTTTAGGTGGAATCTTCGCAATGACTAACCAAAACTCGACGATATGCTTGATGAGGTTCCAAAATTCGTTCAAATCTGTGGGTTTTGTCATATAGCAATTGGCAAAATGTTCGTGGGCCTTCAAAATATCATCATCTTGCGCTGAACTTGAAAGCACAACCACTGGGATTGCTTGAATTTCTTTGTCTGCTTTCACTTCAGCCAACACTTCATGGCCACTCTTCTTCGGTAAGTTGAGATCGAGCAAAATAAGGTCTGGCCGAGCTGCATTGGCATACGAGTCTTGACGACGTAAAAACGCCATGGCTTCCTCCCCGTCATTCACGACCGAGAGATGAGCTGACACTTTTACATCCTTGAGCGCTTCTTGAGTCAAACGCACATCGCCTTCATTATCCTCGACAAGAAGAATTTCCAATTTCCGTGGTGTTGGGACAACAGTATTCGGCTCAGCTGCCTTCCTTGCAACGACATTACTGACTGCACGAAACAAGGCCTCAAATTCAAATGGTTTAGGCAATACAGCAGACGCTCCGATGGATAATGCTTGCGTATGAATATCTGTCGTCGAATGTGCAGTAATCATGATCACAGGAATATCTCGAGTCGAAGGACTTTTTTTTAATTCTTCTATTAGATTGAGCCCATTCATTCCTGGCATATGATAATCAGTCAAGATGAGGTCAATCTCTTCAAGACGCACGACTTCCAGTCCTTCACCCCCATTACTCGCCTCAGTACAGTTCCATTCTAATGTTTCAAGAAGTTCACGAAGAATGAGCCGATTGGATGCCTGATCATCCACAATAAGAACACGTTTCATACACAAGCCTCCCCTTGAAGATATAATTCCGATAGAAAAAGCTACATATTCTAGAAAATGAACATCACACTTCAGTCATTGGCCCGGACATATCACGTTTCCGATAAAAAACGCCAATGATTCTCACACTATAGCGAATCCAAATACGTTCCAACTGATGCATATCAACAAACTCCGCGCAATTACTCACTTCAAACATGTGGAAGTCATTTGAAACGGCTATGGTCATCAGGCACCCAAAAACACTTGGCGTTGAAAGAGCAATACGTATATCAAATACATAACTCCATGAAGACAGGAATCCTGCTTATGAACACATGCCAAAATTCGACACTGGCATACTCAAAACATTGTCGCCGATCAAGTGTTATTAAAACTTCACTCGTACTCTCGAATTTTATATGCACAGCTTCAAGTGTTCACTCAAAGTCAGGCAGTGACAAGATGAAAAAGAGTTCTCACGTCAGTGAAAAGCAGGACCGATCTTTCATCTACCTTATCTATTTATCCTATAGAGAATCACCGTTGACCAAACGTTTTCAATTCAATCAGTTCCTCTTTGTCCTCCCGTTGTCCACCAGAATCGTGTGCGAATTCCAAACGTTCTGTTAGCCAGAAGTGCACCCTCATTCCTTGGCTATGGTAAAGAAAAAAGTTGAGCCCTTTTCTGGTGTGGACTCGACCCAAATCTGCCCCCCATGGTCTTCCACGATTCGTTTGCACAGGGCAAGACCAATTCCTGTTCCAGAATATTGTGTTCGATTATGGAGTCGTTGAAATACCTCAAAGATTTTGGTCGAATGTTCAGGCTTAATTCCAATACCGTTATCCTGAACGGAAAAGAGCCAATCCATTGTTCGTGATTCAGCACAAACGGTAATCCTCGGGATAGTCGCCGCATCACAAAATTTCATAGCATTGGCAAAAAGGTTTTGAAACACTTGGGTTAACCGACTGATATCAGCTCTCACATGAGGAAGATTTTCCCAAACCATTTGAGCGTGACGTTCTGAAATTAACGTCTGCAGATTCCTGACGGCTTGAACAACCACCTCCTCACAATCGATCATGCTTATATGTAATTTACCTTTCCCCACTCGCGAATACTCTAAGAGATCGCGGATCAATGTTTGCATGCGATTGGCTCCATCCACAGCATAGGCAATGAACTCATCCGCATCCGCATCAAGTTTCCCCACGTATCGCTTACCCAGCAATTTTGTATAACTCGACACCATCCGTAACGGCTCTTGAAGGTCATGAGCCGCGACAGAAGCAAATTGTTGCAAATCCGCATTTGAGCGAGCCAGCTCGGCACGTTGTTGGAGAATTTCCATCTCGATCATTTTTCGTTCGGTAACATCTTCCATCACCGAGATGTGATACGACGGTTCCTCTCCAGGTTGCCACATCGGTGAAACAAACAGATTCACCCAAATAGTCGTCCCGTCTTTTCGAGTGTAATGTTTTTCCATCGAAAACTTTTCGATTTCACCCTTCAGCAAGCAATCCATGTTGTTCACATCTTCCGGTAGATTCTTTGAATGGGTAACCTCCTGAAATGTTCTCCCCAACATCTCATCTTGAGAGTAGCCGAGAATGTCACAGTAGCGCTGATTGATTCGAACAAATTCACCGGATCGAGAGGTTATTTGTGCAACTCCCACAGCGGCTTGTTCGAAGATGACGCGAAATCTCTGCTCACTCTCTTGCAGCTCACGCGTGCGTTCCTCAACACGGCGCTCTAATTGCGTGTTCAACCTCTGCAGTTCTTGCTGATTATTAGCAATCGTTTGCGCCATCGAATCAAACGCCTCACCAACACGAGCAAGCTCATCTTGCCCTTCCAACGCAGCACGAGCCGCTGTGTCACCATCCGTAAAGCGATTCACTGTGGCAATAAGACGCTCAACACGTCGAGTGACAACACGGTGGAAAATGATTCCTAATACCCCAGCAAGCACCGCAAGGCCAAGCCCATATGCCACGGCCTGACGATGGAGCACATCTACAGCCGCTTCTCTTGCTTGACTCAGGTTAATTCGTTGATAAAGAAACCCGCACTGTGGCGGACGAAGTGTTCCTGTGATAATTGGGTCACAAATGTTGACATATCCAGCGAGATGTCGTGAATCAGGCATCAAGCGAACCACAGCCCCGCCGGAAATGTTCACTTGATCAATCATGAGTCGATCTAACGGTGGCGTCAGTGACGTCCATACGGCCCCAACATCAGACAAGCGGGTCGAAGCAATGATGACACCCCTTGCATCAGTGAGCAGGGCTAGCTCGTGCTTGGGAGCTGAACCAAGTGAGACCACCACACTTTGCGCACCCTCTGAATTTTCAGCCCTCAACAAAATTTGCAGCACACCTTGCAGTCGCGATAATTCGGCTCGAAGGCGATCAGCAGCCTGTTCCTCGACATTCTGAATGACCACCGGCTGAGTCGCAATATACGTCAAGAGGCCAATCAAGAAAGAAAATGCCGCGAGGATGCCAATGACGAGATATCGCAAAGGATATCGCGACATCATGTTCATGATGAGCCCTTCTGTAACGCCACCGCACTAAAGAGTGAATCAAGCTGGACGGAAGTTCGCAACAGGTCTTTCGTCAACATGAGATCTCGAAGACGTCTGGCAAACAACCCTAATCCCGGGGTACGACCTTGAAGGAGTTTTTGGTTTTCTTCCAAGCTGGGAAGTCGGAAGCCGCGATAACTCTTCAGTGCATCTTGAGGAAGAATTTTCAGTCGTTTCTGCATGCGACTTGCGGCATCATGGGGATTTGCCGTGAAGTAGTCGATGGCGCGAAACCATCCACGCACCACCTTGCGTACGTTATTGGGATATTGGGCAAAATATGCTTGATTGACAACCAAAACATTGACTATTTCCCCAGGTATATCACGACTCGTAAACAATTCATGCGCACCCAGTGCAAGGAGTTGAGACCGAACAGGCTCAAACGTCACCAGCGCATCGACTTTGTCTGCCTTGTATGCCGCAACATGCTCCCCAACTTCAAGGCTCACGACGGTAATATCTGTGAGGGACAAACCATGTTTCTCCAAAGCGCGCGAGAGAAAATATGCGCCAAGAGCGCTGGCTTCTACTCCAACTCGCTTCCCAACCAGCGACGTAAACTCCGTAATATCTGGTGAGCCGAGAATCACATCTCCACCATAAGAAATACTCGCCACCAAAAAGACTTGGACTGGAATCTTACTTTCGAGAAGCAATAAGGTCTCATCGAGTGTTAATGCGGCGGCTTCCAGCGCTTGATTCCGAAAAGCACGAATGACTTCGCTGGCCGAGAGATACTCCACTAGTCTGACAGAGCTGGACTGAAAATAGTTCAGATCTCGCGCCAAATACAGAGGCTCATACCCAATCCAAACATTTGTCCCGAGTCGTAGGGGACGATCAGGATGCTCAAAACACGCACCCAAGACACAGATCACGACTGCGAGAAAGAATCCAAGTACGATTTTCAACAATCGTGAATTCATGGCAACGTTGTGAGACCTCACAGACAAACAGTCATGCTTTCTTCTAATCATTTCTTGTTTAACCGGGAGACAGCAAGCCCCAAACCCAGCAACAAAACGTGACTCTCGAAAAAGGCTTGAATTTGGAAAGATTCAGCAATCATAAGCGGAGGATTCTTCATGGAACGGCAACTCCTACGTGATCAACGTTGATCGTAGCGTTAACCCTTATCGAAGAAATTTGAAGCGAGGAGTATGAATTCTATGATTTCAATTATAGAGGACCGACGTAAATCCTTAAGAGTCTATGGCTGAGAACAAAGAAAGGCTGCGCCATGAATGGCATTTTACATGCATTATTTACGCAACACAAACCTTCAAGACTTATTGGCAGGTACAAGTGCTAACAACACAATATCATGTTTGGACCTCGCAACCAGACACACCCATTACATGGACAGTAAAAATGAAGAGTACATGAGAAGCACAAATCGATCGGTCAATAGTTCTTAACAAAAAACAAACGTTCCCTGATCTCGGTATTGAGATCATGGGACGTTAGGAAACCTTACCGTTCTCCACGCAGCTTACTGAGCCAATGCTCCATTTGTCGGCCAGCGGCTTCACGCCCCCCGAGACCAAAGGAAAGGGCCACCGCCACAGCAATCGCGCCTAGTGTAAGCCCAAAAGCCAAATTCACGATATCATCCGCCAAACCCATCGCACGGAGACCCATCGCCAAAATCAAACCGAGAATGGCAAAACGCGCAATATTAGCAGCCGAGGTGGAACCCGCTCCGCTGATCGCTGCATACGCCAGATTGGAAAGCCAAAACCCTATGGTAATAATGAAACCGCCGAGTAGGACTTGGCTGCCAAACTGTATGAACATGGCCACAAGCCCGGAGACTTGGTGAAACCCAAGACGATTCGCAGCTTCGACCGTTGCGAAGAGCATGATAAAGAAACTGATGACTTTCCCGACAATCTGAGACGGCGTCGGCTCGCCCATTAGAACCTGACCAACGCCAAGTTTCTCTGGTAATCCATTGAACCCAATTCCACCCAGAAGATTGCTAACGAGCGAGGAAACCAGACCAGCAACAAAGTAAGCAATGGCCAGGATAATGGCTGCCGCAAAAATGTTGGGAATCGCTGCTAACATCGCATTCAGCATCTCAATCGCCGGTTCAGTCAGTGCATCAATATTTAATGCTTCAAGTGCGGCCACGATTGCAGGAACAAGAATCAGAATATAGACGACAAGCCCGACAAGGCGAGACAAACTCATGGTTCCTCGAAGGCCGGCATTCTCACCAAGACGATCGACTCCTGACGCCGCCAAAAGATTACTGACTAAATCTCGTAAAATTTTTGCGACCCACCAACCCACAAGGCCAATAATGCTAGCGGCCATGATATTCGGCAGCACGCCAAGAATGTCGTTGACCATCCCCTGGACAGGATCAAGAAGCCCCTTGAGTTCCAAGGCTCCTAAGATCGCTGGGAGGAACAACAAAAAAATTAACCAGTAGAGCACATTTCCCAGCGTATCACTCATAGGGCTCATCCCAGCTCCAGACGCCAGCTTTTCATCAAGGGTTGTTGCGCCTAACGCCTTGGACACCAGGGTTTGTACAATCGTGGCTAACACCCATGCCACAAGCAACAAGACACCCCCGGCTACAAGCTTTGGGATAAACTCAAATACCTGCCCGACCAATCCTTGAAGCGGACCAGACACCGTTTCCAGTTTCAGCGCATTAAAAAAGGCCATGAGGACGAGAAGAAGGATGACGTAATACAAGCCCGCCGCCACACCTGACTCAAGATCCATATGCGTACCAGTGCTCGTCCGTAACCGATCATTAACGTGTAAAAACCCAAGTGACTTTCGGACACCTCCTCGGATCGCAACCGCTATAAACCACCCCACAATAAGAATAGCCAGTGCGCCAAGCACAGTCGGTAAGGTTTCGCCAAGCGTTGCCTGTAACGAGTCCACGAGTTTACTCATGTCCATAGTTGGCTCCTTTTCAATTGACTGAGTTGTTATTTGCGAAACGCACCCAGGCAACGACACGTGCACCATTGCCATTGCCTGGGTACGACGCAAGCAAGTTACGTGCTTACCTTATGCCGCACTTTTGACCTCTGATGTACAATGACCACAACGTGTCGCTTTAATGGGTATCGTCATCTGACATTGTGGGCAATCTTTCGTCGTCGGCTCTGCAGGAGGCGCCTCTTCTTCTCGCTTCAATTTATTCATCCCCCTGATCACCATAAAGATCGCAAGGGCCACAATAATAAAACTAATCACCGTATTCACAAAGACCCCAAGATTCATGGTCACAGCTCCAGATTCATTGGCCGCAGCTAACGATGCATACGGACCTGCCGTTGCACCGTCTTTGAGCGTCACAAAAAGATCCGTGAAATCCACGCCACCCATCAGTAGACCTATCGGCGGCATAATGACATCACTCACTAACGAAGAGATGATTTTGCCAAACGCCCCGCCAATGACGATACCAACGGCCATATCTACCACATTGCCACGCATGGCAAACTCTTTAAACTCTTGGAGCATAGTGCCCCCCTATGTAAATTTGGATTGATAAGAATCTACTGTATACTGTGAGCTGACTGGAGAGCACATGTGCGACGCCAGAAAGCTCGCAGTGGGTGTGTTGTGTGCTCCAATCTACTATCCCCCTTTTTTGGTCCCCAGTCAAGCATCACCAACTCTATTCGCATCCTGTTGAGGAGTCACCCCCTGAGCCAACATTCTTCTATTCAGCATGCAAAAAAAGAGGAACGATCATCACAGACTGTCCATGCTCTACGGAAAAGTACCCCCTCTATTTGTCCTTCTCCGTAAAGACAAGCAACAAAACCTAGATAATCGTTCCTCAAGATCACAACGACTATAGCGAATTTAAATACGTTCCAGCCGAGCCTGCTTGACTAATTCAGCGTCATTACCCACATCAAACATTGGGAGGTTATACCCGCTTGGCTGTCTTGATAATGATTAACGTGTTATCGTTTCGGTATAACTGAAGCGGCTATATGCCTCAAACAGCGTAAGTTATTTGAAACGGCTATAGCGTAAACTCGCTGACAATACCGTCACCCTATTCGAATGCTCAACATCACGACCGTCCTGAATACCTCAAGACAACGCCGCCGAAACAGCCAAGATGATCTTTCGATAATCGAGTGGTTTGCTCAGCACCGTATGAACGCCTAACTCCTTGGCTCGATCAGACACACCACATTCATTATCTTTGGCCAAAAGAATGGTGGGAATTGGTGGACCTTTCAGTTGACCTAATAATGTTTCGAGTAACTGAATTCCTGTCATCACTGGCATCTGCTGATCAGTGATGATAAGGGAAGGACGATGTGTCCGAAGATAGTTGATGGCTTCTTGTCCATGTTCGACTTCCGTGCACGTGTATCCCTGTATACGAAGCATTCGATGAATAAAATGCCGGACAATTGGATCATCGTCAACAATGAGAATTTCATCCATGCATCCATCCTTGCCTCCTACGAGAACATTACGAAGACCATTCCAAACTTCTTCTCGTTCCATCGTTAACATCGAACCCTCCAGGTCTTAGTGAACTTCGTGACAAAACGATAGATAATCAATTATAGTGCCAATAATTTAAATCTTTACTTTCAATAGCTTACACTCATTTAATAAATAAGGCTTCATGCTCATGGCACACATTCTGAGACAGAATTCTGTTTCAGAATGTGTGTCAATGCACTCAACTGCTTTTCTGCAACTAGGAGATTACTGCATGAGGGAAAGCGTTAGATTCGTCTGGGAGTCAGGTCAACATGGCTTGACAACGCTGCTCCCAAACGAATCTAACGGTAGGCCAATTGACGATGACATGGCACGGGAGGATTCATTACGCTCAGGACACGAAGGCATAACCCAAGGTCAAGAGGTACAGCGTATCGGACTTCTTAAATCCGGGTGAGGGTGAATTATCATACCGCCAATTGACTTGTAAGCTTGATACGAAATTTTCCCAAATATTGAGTCGAATACCTTGCTGACTGGTGATATAATAATCGCTGCTGCTCTCCAAAGATGGAAATCCCTGATGTTGATGAAAGAGTGTCACAGTCGGTAAGACCGGCCATAAAAAGTCAATAGCCCAGCGTCCTGTCACATAATTTTGGTCTGGGGCAATTTTGAAATCTTCATTAAAAAACCCAAGTCCGATTTCACCATTTAACATCATTCCCTGAAGATAGGGGCTTGAAAAATCTCCTTTATCAATAATTTGATACCCTGGGCCAGCATTGATGGACGTTCGCAATTGCAAGTCCTGAAACGTATCTTGCTCAAAAATGGCACTCGAATAGGCGTAAAAGCGTTTCGTGATGAAGAAATCAAGCTTAATCGTGCCAAAGGCGTTTCGAGCAGTTATGTTGGATCGATTTTCTCCATAAATCCATCGCCCTAAAATCGTCAGACGCAACCGATCACTCCGGGCGATGAGCTCTCCCAAGAAACTCGCATTTTTCTGTTGTGTGTTCCCAGAGTTGATCGCACCTCCAAAACTGATATTACCGGTATACTCCACAGCCTTTTTTTCTGGTGGATTCACGGAAAGAACAGAGTCCATCGTCACGGGAAGTGGACGATTCAATAACTGGGTCTGAACGTGAAAATTCCCGGCCTCATCCGTTGTGGGAATTCCCGTAAGCGTCATCCCGTCATTCAACTCCAAGGTGATGGGCTCTTCCGATGTAATACCCACGACCTCACTCCAATGAATGATGATCGGATCTTCCTCGCTAAACGCCGTCTTGACGGTCATTTTGCCTTCAGTCATTTCAAGAATTTCGCCAAACACCCGACTTCCATCTTTCAGATCGATCTGAGCCATCGTTCCAGCATACGCGACAACGGTCATCGCCATAGAGACGAGAACCACACACAGCACCACCTTACTTTTGTGCATAAAACCTCCTTGTGTTAGCACAGACATCTTCTTTCGAACATTTCTGAGTACGATCTTTTGTCAATAAGCACATGGAAGGAAAATAAGATAGACCGAATCATGAGGGACATAGATGAAAGCCCGCATGATTGCACGAGAGGGGGTAATCACGATTAACGGCTAACAATCCTACAGAACTCTAATGCTCTTTTCCCAATCACAACATGTCTTTTATCTCAACTCATGTCACAATTGTCGCGTCCCCATTACAAACACACCATGCGCATTGAACGCGAAGGCCACAAGACCGCGTTCAAACATCGGCAAGGGTAAAATAGAGCCATCTTGAATCATTCATGACCCGGGGCAAGGCCTACCCTTTTGCTGGAAGACCAAGACTATCCAAGCGACGATAGAGTGTCGATCGACTCATTCCGAGCAATCGTGCCGCTTCTGCACGCTTGCCTTTTGCACGCTTGAGAGCTGCAACGATTTGTTCCCGTTCATCACATTCTGGATTGAGGTTCATTGGCGGAATATCCCCGGCCTCCCAACATTCTGGTGGAAGGTCAGATGGAAGAATCATCGCACTATGACAGTGAATAAAGGCATAGTCCAAAGCACTTTTGAGTTCGCGCACATTTCCAGGCCAGCGATACTTGATGAGTTGCCGCATGGTGTCTGGACTGATTCCTTGGATATCCCACTTCTTGGTGACTGCACGCGATTGTCCAAAAAACACCTCACTTAAGAGTGGAATATCTTCGCGTCGATCACGCAAGGGTGGAAGATGTAATCGCGCAACCCTGACCCGATACAAGAGGTCTGACCGAAACGCTCCCGTCTTGACAAGCTCTTGAAGATTTTGATGCGTCGCGGTGACGACCCGGACATCAACCTTTCGCGGGTGGGATTCACCCAACCGCATAATTTCCTTTTCTTGAAGCACCCGGAGCAGAGTCGTCTGAATACTAAGCGGCATGTCTCCAATCTCATCAAGAAACAAGGTTCCAGAATCCGATGCTTCAAAAAATCCTTGATGATCGTGCATCGCGCCAGTAAAAGCTCCGCGTTTGTGGCCAAACAGTTGACTGCCAAGGAGCGAATCCGTCAATCCGGCACAATTCACGGCAATGAACGGCTGGTCCTTACGAGAACTGGCTTGATGGATTGCTCGAGCGACTAATTCTTTCCCCGTTCCTGTCTCACCTTCAATCAACACCGTCGCATCAGTCGGGGCAATGTCCTGGATTCGTGTATACACATCAGTAATGGCGGGACTTTTTCCCACAAGATCAAAGAAACGATTTTTTTCAGTTAAGACCTC
>BQIU01000030.1 GCA_021603905.1 Nitrospirales bacterium | reverse complement strand
CAGTTGGAGAAAATGAATGCGCAGCATGACCCGCAGCTCGTGCGGGGGACGCCCACCGGGGCTCTTATAGTACGGCTCAATAACCTCCTCGAGTTCCTTCCACGGCACGACCTGATCCATCTCGTTGAGAAAGCGCTCAATTCGTAAGGGTTTCGTTTTCATCTGGTACCTCATGGTGGTTTGCATGAGGACTATTCTACATTATTCAGTTACTTTTGCAGAGGGTTCTATAGTCAGGTCATGAACGATGTTACCTGAAATTGTCAGAGCATTGCCTCCTTCCACATCGATACCGGCTCCAGTCAAGGAGTCATCGTTCACAACATCATCAGCAACAACGACGTTACTAATAAAGTTCCCTTTCACTTCCACGTTATCGCTATCGAACACTCGAATGCCTGTACCACCACCGAGAACATCGATCTTATTGTTATAGCGCACGTTTATGAGTTCTCCCTCAGTTGATTTGATCCATATGCCGGTCTCGGCGTGACGAATGGTGTTATTCGAAACCAGCCCGCTTGAGGCGCCCGCCAGGATGATGCCTGTTCCAGCTCTGGTTATAATATTGGTATAAATATTATTGAGGGCCGGATTCCCTAAACTATTTATGATATCGATACCCAGCACTGAGGCATGTATGAAATTCCCGTAGATCTGATTTTGTTGTCCCCATGACTCCTGGACACCCACACGGACTTCCTGATTAATGAGGTTCCCAAAAATTTTATTTCTCAGCGGGCTGTCAATTTGCATTTGTCTTGACATGTCGGCATATTTAAGTCCCTCCAGCATTACACCAACTGCTGCATCATCGATGATGTTAAATGAGACGATATTATCCACCGGTGACCGACCTCGAACTGCGGCCAGTGCGATACCGGAACGATCCGGATTATCTATTCTGTTCAGGGTCATCGTACTGTTGGTTAGCTTTCCCTTCGCCAAAATCCCGTGATCCGCTATATTCACTATGGTATTGGTTCGGACTGTAAGGTTGTTCGTACCGTTTTCACCCAACGCATCCACCAGAACGCCAATATCTGTGTCTGTCACGGTATTTCCATCAATCACACCGCTACGTCCACCAATAACATGAAGGCCAATATCGAAATCCCGAACCTGGCACTCGCGGGCAGTCACTCGGTCACGATTCGTCCGAATACCCGCGTACAGTCCTAATGAATTCGCGTCGAAGTTGTTCCCCTCGCCTATCACAGCGTGATCAGTGCAGTCGAACACAACATCTTCGTTCTCGATGGAGACTGCGGGCTCAAGCAATTCTCGTGGACACGAGATTTCTGTGGTTAACGTCGTGTGGCTATAAATACGGAGCGGGCATTCCCCAGTCGTAAAAACCAAGCTGAAAGATTGCGGCGGCTCGCTCAATATACCGTGAGTCACCCGAGCTTGCCATGTTCCAGTTGGCAACGCTTGGGCAGTACCAATATTGGGATCAATCCTTGTGACGAGAACCTGCTCCACGTTGTTGAGGCGATCACAATAGATAGCATTGCGGTTGCATGGTTGCGCTCCCTGTTCCGCCTCTGCTAAACGTTCCGCCGTTCCTACACTTGTAAGTTCAGTTTCGAATGGAAAATAGGGATTGCCATGAGGATCGAGGATCACAAGATTTAAGTCATTGAGTAACGCCACGTTCGAAGACTTCGACGCCGGCGGATCGTCCCAAACCAGAGTGACTTTCAGTCCATACGTCGTTTGAGAAACATCAATATTGTACGTATCCTCGTAGTTGTTAGCGGCATCGAGTGATCCTTCATACACATGTGCGCCATTGTTCAAGGCCAAGTGGACCGCGGAAGATGCATTGACCCGCCCCCAACCCGTGAAATAATCAGGACCAGGCGGCCCCACATCAGTGGCGGAATGAATCAAAATGGCTTTGACTGTTGCGGGTGGAACCGTCAACGGGTCGCGAGTAGGCCTTGTGCCAATTCTTGAGAACGCTTCATAGACTTGTCCCATCACGCCGGAGACTACCGGTGCCGCTGCCGAGGTACCGCCAAGGGTACCGTAGGTAAAAATAGCTTTTGCAGGGTCAGTAGCTGGGATTACCTCGTAGGCAGTCGTAATGTTTCCCGTTCCAGGGGCAACCAGGTCAGGTTTCAAGCGGCCGTCTGCCGCAGGTCCCACTGCACTCGTGGCATGGATGTCGTTGATACTCAAATCCCAATTACCGACCGCGACATCGTTTTTGGGAACCGGATGCGGAAGACTTTCCAGGTTTCGTGGACAGGGACCGTGTTTTGCGGCTGCAGCGGCGATATCGGGATCTTTATCCTTTGGATCCAACCCGAAGGATCCCCCGCTCCCGCGAGTATTACCCACGGCTCGTACGATGGAGATACTCTTTTCGTACACGCTCTTGTCAAAATTTTTGCCATCCGTCCTATACTCACCCACCTTATTACAATTCGGGTCACCGTTCGAATAATTGATAAGCACCGCACTATGATCGTCACGCGCTCTCTTGGGAAATTTGTAATAGAGTTTCTTTGACGTCCGACCAGCACCTATAGAAGGTTTACTCGAGAAATCAATCAACTTAGCATCAGGTAAAAATCCACGATTCGTTTTATCGAGACTGAGGAAACCATTTCCGACCATGATCCCTGCAACCTTGAGGTTGTGATTGTCATCATCAAACTCCTCCGGCCCAGAGCTATCGTGAATGATCCGGCCTGCCAGATCTGGATGCGTTGGCGGAACCAAGGCCCCTTCTACCATCGCAACGGTAAGACCGTTTCCTGTAAAACCCATAACTTGCTCCACGAGATTGGCAGTAGTCTCGACACGAGCCCGTTCGTCTTGACCTCTTAGCTCAACAGGGCCATCGTCAATCCAGTACACAAGATCGCTCATGGCAAGGGCCAAGACAGACTCATATCGCTCCACCTGCACCAGCCTCTCTTCCTCATCCCGCTCAATCTGTCGCACACGCAACTTGTCAAAGAGTTTGTCTATGGCTCCTTGGATCACGTCCGGAAAGAATTCAACTGTATATTGTAAGCTTCCATCCGGCTGACGTTCTGGCTTCGAGCCCTTGCCGACACGTACACTCCGAGCAAGACGATCATTGGGTTGAATGGTGCTGATACCCTGTATAAACGGAATGTTACCTATGGAAGTTATCTTTGCTTCCGTCCCTGGTATCGTGGCGTAATACGTGAAATGAGGTAAATATTCCCACAGTTTGACGCCAGCAGCTTGGAGCCGCTCACGTTGCTTCTTGTGTAGGACAACTTGATCTTTGTTGGGTTTGATGTGAAGGAGAACGTGTATGAAGGAACCTCTCGGCTTTAGCTCCGGATCAATCCCAAGTCGAGGACGAAAAGTTCGTGAAGAGAGGTACACATGGCGATCGATCGCCGTCTTAAAGCCTGGACCACAGACTATTGGCTGCCTATTGCCTTTTTTCGGAGCATTCGGAATATTCGGGCAATTATCCTGGTCATCTGCTACACCATCCAGATCTTGATCCAACGTCATGGCAGCGGGCAAAGAATTCGGTGCTGCACGAATTTTCCGGTCATTTTCTCCAGCGGATGCGGATGAACCCAGGAGTGACCCCAGAACACCGAGCAGGATCACTCCAAGGGCAGCATGATGCCATCCAGCGAACACATACCTAGCTTTAAATGAAACGCCCCCGGCCTGAGAATGAATGGGTTTTATCTGAATAGTTTTCGCCCTGTCGTATTTACTGCTCATCGCACGAGACCTTCCTGATGAAACTGTACTGAATCACCTTATGAACATACACAAAATAGTCATCACCCAATGACCACTGTAGCCGGCACATGGACATAACGTTCTGTGTCTTTGCCTCTCAAGTCTGCGGTACTATCAGTACGAACAGTTTGGAGATTAATCCTGACGCACGATATTTTTCATCCACGGTATAGATGAACAGCCACATCAAGCCAAGAATGCGAAATCGTGATTACGAAAAGATGTCTAGCGAGTATCGATCCGTTACTGAGAACCACACCGCAGGTTCAGGATTTTCACAGGAATCATTGTTGCTTCGTTTTTAAATTACGCGATGGTTCATTACTCATTTTCTTCTACACTCTTTTCTCTTAACCTATCTAGATTAGATTGCTGGTTGTCCTCCTCAGACTCCGAAGAAAACACTCTTTCCCGTTTTGCCAACGCACAATAGGTTCCGAATCCGAGACTGAATGGGCCAGTTTCCATGATTTCGCTCCTTTATGAATTTGTGAATTGTTAACGCTTCACAACTTATTATTAGCAACATCAATACCTTGCCTCTCACATTACAAGCATCAAGTGAACATGCGCAGAACTTCTTAATTTTTAAAAAGATTTTAGGTAAAGACGTGAAACAAAGATGAGAGATGTACTATGGCTGTCCTATTTCGTCACAGCAGCAGCTTGTAGGAGATGACTCAATTTGAGACAGCTGGTAGGCGAGACGATGACGAGTCCTCTAATTTAGACTTCCTGAACTGGAGCGACATACAGCTTATGAGGAAACGAAATATGAAGTCGAGACTATGTCAGAAATCAGAGAAGAGGATTGGCAGTAGTCTCGATCGATGTTTTTTTGAATGAACATATGTTTATGAAGGAGGAGTCGATGAGATACCAAGTCGTTTCATGAGCCGTACGAAATAGGAGCGATGAATCTGTAAGACTTCAGCCGCTTTCGATTGATTCCAACCGGTCTGCGTTAGCGCTTGGATCAGTAAAAACCGGCTATGACGATCAAGAGACTCTTTAAATGGTGGAATGTAATCATCGTCATCATCAACACGGCATTCTTTTTTTGTCGGACCGCCGTTCTCCAATCGTAAATTCTCTGCCGTAATCGTCTCTTCAGCGCTCAAAATCACAGCCCGTGCCAGCACACTCTCTAATTCTCGAATATTTCCTGGCCAATGATAATGCATCATGGCCTCAAGCGCGCTAGAGGACAAGGTCTTGCCCGGACATTTGGTATGACGGCAATGTCGAATCACAAAATATTTCGCCAGTTCCGGAATGTCTGTCATTCGCTCACGAAGCGGTGGGAGGGTGATAGGGAGAATATTGAGACGGAAAAACAAGTCCTCACGAAACGTGCCGCTGGTGATGCCTTTCTGTAAATCTTTATTCGTCGCGGCAATAAATCGAACATTAACTTTTATAGATTTCGTACCGCCAACCCGATGGAACTCTTGATCCTGAAGCAGCCGCAACAGCCGACCTTGGAGTTGAATCGGCATATCTCCGATCTCATCCAGGAAGACCGTGCCCCCATCTGCGGCTTCAATCTTGCCCGCCTTCATTTCCGTGGCACCGGTAAACGCACCTTTTTCATGGCCGAACAGTTCATTCTCTAACAGCGTCTCTGGAAAGGCAGAGCAATTGACGGCCATAAATGGACCATCACATTGCCGACTCCAGCGATGAATCGATCTCGCAAGAATGTCCTTCCCCGTCCCCGTTTCCCCTAATAACAGCACAGTTTCTTTGGAGGACGCGATTTGCTCTGCCATAAACAACACGTCTTTCATCTTCTGACTCTCTCCGACAATTTTCGCATACCGGTAGTTGACCTCTTCTCGGAGAAACTTGACCTCCTTTAACAGTGCCGTCTGTTCAAGAACTCGCTGCATCACCATTTCCAAGTGATCAAAATCAAATGGTTTCGTGAGAAAATCATAGGCCCCACATTTCATCGCTTCTACCGCATCGTCAACCGACCCATACGCGGTCATCACAATCACGAATGGCCGGACCAGTTGATACCCTGCCGACGACATCAACTTTGTTGATTGAGACTGATTCTTGCGACCTCGTAATTGCCGCAATACCTCGATTCCGGAGAATTTTGGCAATTCAAGATCGAGTAAGACGACATCAGGAGATTCTTGCTGAATCTGCTCAAGAGCCTGCGCCCCATCTTGAGCTGAGATAGACTCATACCCCAACATTTCCAATCGCTGATGCAGAAGAACTCCGGTATCAACATCATCATCAACAATAAGGACTTTCGCTTTCATGGTATTGCCTTCATCAGTTCTATCAGCCTTGGATCGAATTCTAGACCTCACACACACATCAGTATCAGGAAAACCAGTCAGTATCATAACAACAATGTCACGTCCACTTCTTAGGTCATTACCCCGTAACTGTCTGTTGCATGACAGAAGAGGTAACCCAGACTCTGAATAAATTTTGGCAAACAACCATCTTGCTTCCTTGTTAAAGAAAGAGACTCTATTTTTCAACTACATCCCTTTTTACTCTAATCCGATGAGACAAAATATAGGCTGATTGAATATTCAATTCTATAGCTAATTTCACACATCAAGCTTTGTGAGGCACAACATGCCCCCAAAAAGGTGTGGTTTACTGAAGTAAACTCGTAGGATTTCAAAGAAGAATAGGCTGACGGTAAGTGAAAACTTCAGAGCGAGTCATAAACCAACAGAGAGAAGGCAAAGATTCCTTTACGCCACGCTTTGTAAGCGTGCCGCGAGTTCACCACGTGAGGAAACCTCAAGTTTTTGAAAAATGGCTTTCACCTGATTGGCGACCGTATATTCACTCACGTTCCGACGTTGGGCAATGTCATTGTTCGTGGAGCCTGCCACTAAATGAGCTAAGACGGCGCGCTCTGCCTCGGTTAGCTTGCTCACACGTTCTTCATTGATTAATGGATAGGCCCCAACGAGAAGATCTTCACCAGCAATTGAGACTTCTGCAAGCTTAGCTCGCAGTCCGCTTGGGGCAAAGAAGGCGGCTAATTCGGCAATCGATGACAAACCAAGCTTGCTTTGTACACGGGCAGTACAGTTCGTAACCGCAGAGTGAGACACTCCAAGTGTGTAGCTAATTTCCTTACTTGAATGACCCAGACCGACAAATTCTGCCACTTGTCGCTCACGCATGGTGAGTCCACGGGGATCAGGATAAGTAGGATCGTTTTTGATGGCCAAGACAAACCGCCGTCGGTCCGTATCGAAATGATCTACCAGGGACCAGCGGCCTTGCACGAGACCTTCCCAGGCTTCCATAGCATTATCCGGGTCACTGCGACCTGCTCGAGTACGAATTCGATCAATGCGACGGACTGCCTCTCGCAATGCTTCACGAGCAGAAGTATCCATTGCGTATTCTCGAGCATCACAGAGCCTCCCGCCTGGTTCGAAAATTGCTTCGACAGGGACCTTATCAAGCGTTAATGACGCAGCCACGTCCCGTAATCGGAGCCCAGCACCCAAATGACTCGCAATCAATGGCCAGCGTTTTTTCTCTATAGCTTTAGAGGTGATCTCTTTGAAGAACATCAGACACAAGAACAGTCCAGTATCTTGTCCTGTAAAAGCCTTTATGCCAAGAACATCTTGAATGAGCCCCTTAGTGCTACGTCGCATGACGGTGCGTTGGTCAGGAAAGCGGGAAAATACCAACTCACTCATCGAAGCAACTTGGACAGAACTTCGATAGACAAGATCAACTGCCTCTGGAAGTTCACGTGTACCTTCACGCAAGAAAGTTAGAAGCTTCTTCGGCCCACGAGTCACGGCATGCTCAATATCAACGGTTGTGGGAGTAAAACGGTAGGAAGCCAAACCCGGCCACCATCCGCGGTCAAATAACGGGGCCGCCCGATCCAAGACATTGTTGAGCCACGCTTCCTCGTTTCCCTCAAGGCTATACCCGGCTTCTATGAGTGCAACCCAATCTTTCGACTTCATCGGGAAACTTGCAATAATATGACTTGTAAACCGAATGCTCTCTATCACTTAAATTTTGAGACGTATCTTACTGATAAATTTCCAGACTGGAAACTCATTACTCAGGACTCGCTCCAAAAAGTCTTCAGAATAATAGTAATTTTAACCTAGGCAAATAAACCAACTATTACTGCTTGACTCCTCAGAAAGTCTTTACTAGACTAGCTTGTTTTTGTAGCTAAAAAAGAGGGGATAGGATCGTTAATTCATGTTTGGCTCGTTAACAGAAAAAATCGATAACGTTTTCAAGCAGTTGCGTGGACAGGCTGTTCTTTCTGAACAGAATATTACCGACGCATTAAAGGAAGTTCGCCTCGCGCTGTTAGAGGCGGACGTCAACTTCAAAATTGTTAAAGATTTCATTGAACGAATTCGTGAAAAGGCTATTGGACAAGAAGTCTTCAAGGGCCTAGACCCTGCCCAGCAAGTGGTCAAAATTGTCTGGGAAGAGCTTCGTGATCTCCTCGGCAAAGATCAAGCTGAGCTTCATCTTTCTTCGACTCCCCCGACTGTCATTATGATGGTGGGTCTTCAAGGCTCAGGAAAAACCACAACAACAGGAAAACTGGCCAATCATTTCAAAACCCAAGGGAAACGAGTGCTGCTCGTAGCTGCCGACCCGCGTCGACCAGCCGCCGGAGAACAACTCGCTTCATTAGGTCAAGACCTTGAGGTCATAGTCCACCGTGGCGATCAAGAAGGCAAACCGAACGCCAACGCAGTCCAAACGTGTCGCGACGGCGTATCTCGCGCCAAAGAACTTGGCTATGAAGTCGTCATTCTTGATACTGGAGGACGCCTGCAAATTGATGAAACACTGATGCAGGAACTCGTCGACATTAAACAGTCCGTCAATCCAGACGAAGTGCTGTTGGTTGCAGACTCCATGACTGGACAAGAAGCCGTTTCTGTGGCCGAACGATTTGATCAAGTCGTCGGCCTGAATGGCGTGATCCTGACAAAAGTGGAAGGTGATGCTCGCGGCGGTGCCGTCCTGTCCATTCGATCAGCGACCGGCAAACCCATTAAATTTCTCGGCGTGGGAGAAAAACTTGACGCCCTGGAACCCTTCTATCCTGACCGCATGGCCTCCAGAATTCTGGGTATGGGCGATGTGCTCACCCTTATTGAAAAGGCACAAGAAAACTTTTCGAAAGAACAGGCCGAAACCCTTCAACGAAAAGTTTCGAGTAATACACTCACACTTGAGGATTTTCGCGATCAAATCCAACAAGTGAATAAGATGGGGTCATTTGATCAAATCTTGGACATGCTTCCTGGTGGACAAAAAATTAAATCCATGGTTGCCGATGCAGGCTCTCAAGGTGGACTTCCAGAAAAAGAGATTAAGCGTGTCGTCGCCATCATTGACTCTATGACGAAAAAAGAACGACGCGATCACACCATTATCAATGGCAATCGGAAAAAACGAATCTCACGAGGAAGCGGGACGTCCGTTCAAGAAGTTAATCGTCTCATTAAACAGTTTTTAGAAGCCCGGCGTATGATGAAGTCCCTGGTTGGTGGCCGAATGGGCATGGGGAAGATGGGAAAAGGGAAAAAACGAAAGAAGTTAGTCAGGGTCCTCCAGACCCCTTAACCCAATTCATCACGTCATTCATCATCACAATCACGATATTTCAGAGTTTCAATCACATTTTAACGAGGAGTACACACAGTGGCAGTTCATTTACGGTTAACACGAGTGGGACGACATAAGCATCCTGTTTATCGCGTCGTTGCCGCTGATTCGCGTAAACGACGCGACGGTCGTTTCTTGGAAGTCATTGGAACCTATAACCCTTTAAAGGATTCTGATAAAGCGACGTTCAAGGAAGATCGAGTGCTTGATTGGCTTCAAAAAGGTGCGCAGCCCACGGACCCCGTTCGTGCCCTCCTCCGAAAGACAGGAGTGATGAAAGCGCTGGCTGAAGCTAAAAAGAGTGCAGCACAAGCATCATAAATCAAACAGACAGCTGGCTATAACCAGCTTTGCGAGCCAAGAGTCTCACTCTCAACAAGTCACGACTAGGGAGAGGACTGTAAAAGGCCGATGCGAAACCACAACATTGAGCATGCAATCGACAACTGACTCCATCACAATAGGACGTGTACTCAAACCTTTTGGGGTGAAGGGTGAAGTTCGCATTGAATCATTAACGGATGTTCCCGGACGTTTTGAAAACCTTCCATCTGTTACGCTGGTCTCGCCAACCGGCCAATCGTTAAAAACGAATGTCACGCAAGCTCGACTCTCTGGACGCTCGTATCTCCTCAAGTTTTCAGCGTTTTCTTCACCGGAAGCCGTCTCGGCCTATCAAGGAGCGTTGATTCAGGTTTCCCTTGAATCCGTACCGCCTTCTCCAGCTGGACAGTTTTATCAATACGAGCTCATTGGCTTAGATGTCCATGATGAACATCATCGAGCCTTGGGACAGGTTGAAGAAGTTTTAGATCTTCCCCAACACCTTGTGTTTATAGTGAGGCAAGACAGCGACGAATACCTCATTCCCGCCACACGACAGGTCATCAAACAGATCGACCTCAAAGGCAAGTCTATGACCGTCGCTCCGGTAGAGCAGTGGGGGTTATCCGATGCAGTGTGATGTTCTCACCCTATTCCCTGCGAGTATTCAGGCTGTGACGTCTCAGAGCATCGTCAAACGTGCACAGGAAAAAGGGTTGCTCCACCTCAAGATCCACAATATCCGGGACTATGCCGATGGCCCTCATTTCAATGCCGATGATACGCCCTATGGCGGCGGCGAAGGTATGGTGATGAAAGCCGAGCCCATCTTTCGTGCCATTGATGTCTTGCGGAAAGATCATCAAGATCTTCGGATCATTTTACCTTCCCCCCAAGGCATCTCTTTTACTCAAGGCCATGCACAGGCCTTGAGCAATGAATCTAGAAGACTTGTATTTATTTGCGGCCATTATGAAGGCATCGATGAACGAGTCCGATCTACACTTTTTGCAGAAGAAATTTCTGTGGGTGATTACGTCTTAACGGGGGGTGAGTTACCAGCTATGGTCATGATTGATGCGGCCGTCCGCCTTATTCCAGGAGTGTTAGGCGACCCACTTTCTGCTCAACATGACTCTTTCATGGATTCTCTGTTAGATTACCCGCATTACACAAGGCCCAATAAAGTTCGAGGAGCGGCCGTTCCTGAAATTCTTTCATCAGGCAACCATGAAGCGATCAGGCTGTGGCGCCGGAAAGAAGCGTTACGGAATACTCTTGTCAAACGGCCAGATTTACTCAATCAACAAACATTGAGCGAGAAAGACCAACTGTTACTTGATGAAATTCTGCACGAACAATCTCACGCCACGAGCAGTTAGCACGCGATCAACTGCCATATTTCCATAGGTCATTCTATGAAGAGCAAGAACAGTGTATTTTCCATACTGAAGCATCAAACAACAGATTTTTTATAACAAGACTCGTTTGTAGAAGAAAGCGGCAGGAAGGAGCCCAACGATGAACCGGTTAGAGCGATTAGAACAATCATTTGCACAAGACACAGTACCCTTTTTTGAGATTGGTGACACCGTTCGCGTCAAGGTGAAAGTCATCGAATCAAAATCATCCGGGAAAAAAACTGAAGAAGAAAAAGAACGGATTCAGGTATTTGAAGGGGTCGTCATTGCCAGAAAAGGCAAAAGCGTCAGTGAACGATTTACCGTTCGTAAAATTTCCTTTGGCGTCGGAGTCGAACGAATTTTCCCGATTCATTCGCCCAGTATTGCCGGGATCGAGGTTGTTCGGAAAGGGAAAGTCCGACGGGCCAAGCTCTATTACCTGCGAACGAAAAAAGGGAAAGCCGCGAAGGTGGCTGAACGAGAATTTACGCGAACAAGCAAGGTCAGCAAGACCCCTGTCACAGCTCCGTCTTCAGAACCGGTTAATGAAACAGCCGATGCTTCTGATTCAGCTCAAGAAGCATGACCA
This sequence comes from Nitrospirales bacterium, assembly GCA_021603905.1. GTDB lineage: Bacteria > Nitrospirota > Nitrospiria > Nitrospirales > UBA8639 > JAGQKC01. The sequence continues at coordinate 30,850 of BQIU01000030.1, read as the reverse complement.
GTGCCTGCTGCGACCATCGTATGAAAACAGATCAACAACCACCCCAATCATGAGGGCTCATGGAGCCCGACCATTTTTTTGAAGACTCGGCCCATTCGTGTGGGTATCAACGTATTGCCGGCCTTGATGAAGCGGGACGAGGTCCCTTGGCAGGGCCAGTAGTCGCCTCCGCGGTTATTCTTCCTCGACGATTTCAACTCTGCGGACTCAATGACTCAAAAGTTTTGACCGAATCCCAACGAGAACTTCTCTTTATCGATCTGACGCATCGCGCCTCGGCATGGGCCATTGGCCTAGCTACCGAAGAAGAAATTGATCACCTGAACATTCTTGAAGCCACACGCTTGGCTTTTCTCAGAGCACTGACTGCTCTGTCGGTTATTCCCGATTATCTACTCATTGATGCCGTTGATTTACCTCATGTTCCCATTCCCCAACGCGCAATTATCAAGGGCGATAGCCTGTCTCTGACGATTGCTGCAGCCTCAATCTTGGCCAAAGTGAGTCGAGATCGCGTGATGAACGAGTATCATGAGCGCTTTCCTCAGTATCAATTCCATATCCACAAAGGCTACCCGACACCACAACACCTTCAACTTCTTGCTGAATATGGTCCCTGCCAAGGACACAGGCAGAGCTTTCGTCCCGTTCGAGAGTGTCAGGATATTGCCTAAGCATGACGAAAAAGCCAGCGAGTCACCTTTTTGGACAAACAGCTGAATCGCTCGCCGCTCAACATCTCAAAAAGAAAGGCTATCACATCCTTGGTCGAAATGTGCAGTTCCAGGGTGGGGAACTGGATTTGATTGCCCGTGATGGAAAGACTCTTGTGTTTGTCGAAGTCAAAGCCAGACGCTCAGACAGCCACGGAGGTATGCTTTCGACAATTACTGAATCAAAAAAACAGCGATTAATCAAACTGGCCGCCCGCTATTTATCTCAACATCAACTCAGCTATCAAGAAAGCCGCTTCGATGTGGTGCTCTGCCGTCAACATCCGGATGATTCTTTTGAAATTATCCACATTGAACATGCATTTGAAGTTCCAGGGGAAGACAGCAGATGGTGAGCTGGTATAATGACCCTTATAGCCGTTTCAGTTATACCGAAACGATAAAGCGTCAACTTGTACAATGTTGATATCCAATACGTGACAGAAAACCTCAATCATCACCAGTACATCCAAGCGGGTATAACCTTCCGCATGTTTGAAGTGAATAATCTCGCTGAGTTAGTTGATATGCCCAGCTGGAACTTATTTGGATTCGCTATAGCAGACATTTGAATTGGATGAATTCGCGATAGTATCCACTAACAAAGCCGCTGACAGAAGCTTGCGAAAACCTGAGAAATCATGTGATCTCGTCTCGACCGAAGAGTAGTATCGATGAATGAACTCGAATTGACCATGTTCGTCCGGCCTCTATCACCTCGTATGACAGAGGCCGGATGATTCAACTTTTTCACGTCACAAAATATTATGAAGGATGCATCGCTCTTTCCGACCTCTCCCTACGGGTGGACAAAGGTGAATGTATTCTAATCACAGGGCCAAGCGGCGCAGGAAAAACAACCCTACTCAAGCTTATCTTTGGGGCGGAGTTTCCTGATGATGGCCAAATACTCGTTCAAAATCGCAATATCGCCCGTCTTCGGGCGACAGACATTCCCTACCTTCGCCGAACCATGGGATTCGTCCTGCAAGACTTTAAGCTCTTGCCACATAAAACGGTGTATGAAAACGTCGAACTGCCACTGATTATTCGAGGGCTGTCTTCGTTTGATGCCAGAAGAAAAGTCGCCGAATCTCTCCAATCGGTCGGCATGGATCACAAACGGACCACACAAACATCTGTCCTATCTGCCGGTGAACAACAACGAGTCTGTATTGCACGAGCCATTGTGAACAGCCCCATTATCTTGCTCGCTGATGAACCAACAGGAAATCTTGACCCCCAATTAACGTATGAAATTTCTGAGTTATTCAAAGCGATTCATGCTCGAGGCACCACCGTGATGCTCGCCACTCACAACCGTCAAGTTGTCGAGCAAATCAATGGGCGAATGATCAAACTCGACTGCGGCCGCCTGCTGACTGATCAAGGAACACTTTCGTGAAACGTCTCATGTATCTTCTCCGTGAGGCCATGAGGGGCCTCCGGACGAACCGAACCAACACGCTGATCGGCATTATCACGACGGCCTTTACGATCGCGAGTTTTGGCATGTTTTTATTGTTGTATCACAATGTTCGGACCATTGCCGGCTCACTTCAGGATCATGTCCAAGTGATCGTTTACCTTGAGGAGGAGATATCCAACGAAGAACATGCCAACCTCAAAAAAACATTGAACCAAGAAACACACATCGATACGCTGACCTTTGTCTCAAAAGACCAGGCCCTCAAGGAATTCCACGAGCAATTCCCTGAGGAGTCTTATCTGCTTGATGGCATTGGCGATAATCCATTACCTGCCTCCTTCGTCGTCACGGTCACTCCGCATGCTCAAGTATCTGATCTTGTCTCAGAACTCGCCTCTCGGGTCAAAACGCTTTCAGGGGTCGAGCATGTCCGGTATAGTCGTGACTGGGTCGAACGATTGACGCTCTTTACCAACTACCTTGAAATTGGAGCATTGAGCATCGGCCTCATTCTCGCTCTGGCGTCAATGACCATCATTTCGAATACGGTTCGACTTGCGTTTTATGCGCGACGCGACGAAATTGAAATCCTTCGTTTGATTGGAGCAACTGGAGCATTTATCGCCATCCCATATCTCATCGAAGGGGCGGTACTAGGAGCGGTCGGAGGAGCCTTGTCTCTGGGTTTGTTACGCGGAGGCTTTGAAATTGTGAAAGACAAAATTCACGAATTGGGCTGGGTCGGAGGCCTTCAAACCACTCTTGACTTCTTCCCCATTCACATGTCGGGTATGTTAGTGTTGGCAGGACTGATTCTGGGCTGCGCAGGAAGTGCCCTGTCAATTTACGGATGGATGAAGGTCAGAACATGAGAGTCATCGCGCCACTGCTCCTCCTCTTCATTATCGAGACACATCTACTCCCTTCATCGTGGACGTGGGCCAAACCGCTTACCAAAACAGCCATTTCTCAAGAGTTGGAACAAGAGCGCCTTCGGCTCAAAAAGCTCAATGATGAAATTAACCAGACCAAACAAAAAGCGGAAAAAGCTGGAAAACAATCAGAGTCCGTTCTCAAGAAAATTGAAAAGCTGGATAAGTCGCTCATTGAAAAGCAACGGGAATACCGTCGCGTCAGCAAAGAACTCAAAGGGAAAGATCGCGAACTCGGTAAACTTCAAGAGCAATTAACAGACGTTCAGGCAGAAGTCACACAACATCGACGCTCAATTTCAAATCGGCTCCGGGTTCTCTACATGGAAGGGCGTGGCGGATATCTCAAAACCTTATTCGAAGCCAACACCTTGGCAAACTTTGAACGACGGGTCGCCTATTTATCGACGATTTCAAAACAGGAGTTTGAACTGTTGGACACCTATCGCCAGCAATTGATGGAATTAGAAGACCTCAAAGAACGTCAAACGCAAACACGGGAAGAACTTCTGAACTATAGACAGCATACACAACAAACCATCATAGAGATGAAGGGTGTCAAAAAAGACAAACATGTGGTCTTGACGAGTTTGTCGAAAGAACAAGAGTTATATGAGCGCACCGTCGAGGGACTGAAGCGATCGGCGAAGCAGGTTGATGCCTTACTCAAAGAGTTGGATCAGCGCTTTAAACTCTCTCAAGCAAAGCCAAAGTCAAAAAAGGGCCAGGTCCACACCAAAGGATCCTTACTCTGGCCAACACAAGGAAAAGTGGTGTCGTTTTTTGGCCGTCAAAAGCATCCAACCTTTGATACGTATGTCAATAAAAAGGGAATAGAAATCAAAACTCATCAATCGAGTCCGATTCACACAGTCTCTCAAGGTAACGTGGTCTATGCCGATTGGCTGAAAGGGTACGGACTCGTCGTGATTGTTGATCACACCAATGGCTTCTTTTCTTTGTATGCTCATGCCTCGACCTTACTCGTCAAAGAAGGACAGGCTGTGGCCAAGGGAGACGTCATTGGAAAGACCGGAGAAACTGGACTTACAGATAAGAATACGCTCTACTTTGAATTACGAAAAGGCACTACACCCGTTGATCCTCTTCGATGGCTTGTCAAACGTCCATAACTGTGGAGTAGCAAAAGGAATTTTTGTATGAAACAAGAACACCAGTCAACTGTATGGGTAACCGGACTCACCGTCGTCACTATTCTTCTTGTCGGTGTCCTCATCGGGAAAGGGTGGGATCGAACCGGTTATGCGAGTGAGAACTATGAAGAACTTCAAATTTTTGCGGAAGTGTTATCCCAAGTTAAAAAGCACTACGTCGAAGAGACGAAGATGCAAGACCTTGTGCATGGTGCCGTCCGTGGCATGCTGGCTGGCTTAGATCCGCACTCATCATATATGACTTTAGATATGTATAAAGAGATGCAAGTCGAAACTAAAGGAGAATTTGGGGGATTGGGGATCCAAATCGGAATCAAAGACAACCGATTAACCGTCATTGCGCCAATCGAAGATACCCCAGCCTTTGCTGCAGGCATTCAAGCCGGTGACGTGATTGCCAAGGTTGGTGATACACCAACCAAGGACCTGACACTCATGGAAGCTGTACAAAAAATGCGCGGCCCCAAAGGCACCGCTGTCACCCTAACCGTCCTTCGCGAAGGGACGAAAAAGCCGTTAGTCTATGAGATCACACGAGATACCATCAAGATTCAAAGCGTGCGCGGCAAGGTTATTGGTGGCAATACCGGCTATGTTCGTATCACGCAATTTCAAGAACAAACTCCTGATGATTTATCCGACACATTAGAAACCCTGAAGGAACAAAACATCCAAAGTTTAATTTTGGATTTACGGAACAATCCTGGTGGACTCTTGACCGCAGCGGTTGGAGTCTCAGAGCAATTTTTGAAATCTGGAAAATTAATTGTATCGATTAAAGGGCGAAACGGGCGAGAAGATGAATATCGTGCCAGAGCGAATGGCAATACACTCGAATATCCGATGATTGTTCTGATCAATCATGGTTCAGCAAGTGCTTCTGAGATTGTTGCCGCTGCCATGCAAGATTGGGGAAAAGCTGTTATTCTTGGAACAACCAGCTTCGGGAAAGGCTCAGTTCAAACCATTCTGCCACTGTCTGATGGGTCTGGACTCCGCTTAACGACGGCCAAATATTACACGCCTGAAGGTGAGTCGATTCATAACATTGGAGTCAAGCCGGACATCGTCGTGGACCCAAAAGCCACGGCAAAGGTCAAAGAAACCGCCTCAACGGAAGAAGAAGACGCTAAGGCTGAAGACACCGTCGCCCTTTCGCAGAAACCTGCTCAAGACGCCGGCGAAGAAAAATCTGAAGACAAGAAAAAGAACGATAACGACGTTCCGCCAGATGATATCCAACTCCAGAAGGCCTTGGAACTTCTGAAAACCTGGAAAGTCTTCAAACAGTTAAGGCCAGCAGCTTAACGTCGTGAATGCGCGTTAGAATTTCAGGACAAGTGCCGTGCTGGTTTTGAGCACACCATCAATACTTCGAATACGGGAGAGGACAATATCATGTAATTCTTCAATGGTTTCAGCTTCAATTTGCGCAATAAGATCGTGTGCACCTGTTACAGCAGCTAGCGATTGGACACCCTGAATTCTCATGATCGTTTTATAAGCACTTTTCGTATGATTTCCTGTTACATCAATAAGAATAAAAGCAGAAATCGACATAACAAACGATTCTTTCTTCGTTAGAAATTGTTATTCACAAGACTTCCAAACTCGGGAATTCAGCCTGGAGATGGGCTACCCATATCATACAGAGCGTCTGCCCTCAATCTCTCTGATTTTTAAGTGTAAGAAATTGACATTGGGATTCTTCAAACGCTACCAAAGCCTTACGGTACCGTCAATCGACAGCTATCGAGTTAACTTTGAAGCGAGGACATGAATGGCCGCTAAGATTTCGTCAGTCCGTTCCGCCATTCCCGGAATTGTTCGCAACATGTGAGAGCGGACTAATTGTTCTAAATCATCTAACGTCTGAATGCCTAAACGAAAATACAAATCATGCACTAGATGCTCAGAAAAACCTGGAAGCGTCGTCCACTCTTTCACCTCATCCGGCAATGGGGTTTTGAGTTCTTCATACGCTTGAATATGTCCGGTCGATAAATACTCCTGAATTTTCACGGAGAGATCTTTCCCTACCCCTGGAATCAACTGCAAATCTCCTCGTTTTGCGATCTCACTCACATCCTCTTGTAATTCGAGCAACGACTCTGCAGCTTTACGGTAAGCTCGAATACGATAGGGATTGGTATTTCGCCCTGACAGTAAGCCTGCCATCGAATGAAAGAGGCCCGCTAATGCTTGATTGTGATGTGCCATACTCACGACTCATGACCGTCTCAATAACCAGCAACCCAAAAATCGTATTCTAAGGGAAATTCTCCATTTGATCTACTGTAGTAAATCCAATAAATTTCCAGTTAATTTGAAAGGGAGCCCTAGACGACGGTTGTGGCGTAACCCTATGCATCCCAATGGCGCAACTGACGTTGAATATTATTCAGCCCCTGCGGTATCGATTTAAGTTAGCCTTGGCTACGATCGCTGTATATCTCACCGAGAACCGAATAGGCATTGAACGTTGAACCCGGCTCTTCCCCTGCTGTGTTGATTAGAAGTAGCCAAGACAGTGTAATCCTACGCCTCAAACATCAGAAATTATTTGCAACGGCTATAGAGCGAACCAACAGAAGGCATGGACCGTTCAGACGCACGGAAATTTATGAATACGGTTATGGGAACTTTCTCCTCGTGTATTATGGTCACAAGCGACTTTCAACAACACCCCGAACCCACATCAAGTCCCTTAAGGCTATTTTATTGACAAGCATTTCAAGCCTACCGTAGGATAAAATTTAAGCTAAGCATCCATATTCACTTAACATTCTTGACCATGGTTCTACGGTCTTTTCATGGATATTCAAGTCAACGGAGAATCTCAAACTTTCCAAGACGGGCTCACCGTCACAGACCTTCTCCAGCAGTTGGACATTCGTACCGAACAGGTCGCGGTTGAACTCAATTTACAAATTTTGGATCGTGATGATTTCTCCAAATCAATCCTACGCCATGGAGATGCGATAGAAATTTTAAGCTTCATTGGCGGCGGGGCTGGGACAACATCACGAAGACACATTACGTCGACAATTCCACACTAAATACAGGATTAAATATTAGACTATGAGTGATGATCAATTAGTGATTGCAGGCAGAGAGTTTCGGTCCCGTCTTTGGGTTGGTACAGGAAAATATAAAGATTTCAATGAAACCAAAAAAGCCATTGACGCTGCCGGAGCCGATGTCGTCACCGTCGCCGTTCGGCGAGTCAATATCACGGATCGAAAGTCAGAAAACTTGCTTGACTACATCGATCCAAAACACTACACCATTCTTCCAAATACGGCAGGGTGTTACACCGTCGAAGATGCACTTCGCTACGCACGTCTTGCCCGAGCAGCCGGGGTCTCGGATTTAGTCAAACTCGAAGTGATTGGCGATGAACGAACCCTCTTCCCTGACACTGCAGGGCTCATTGAAGCGGCAAAAATTTTGGTTAAAGAAGGATTCATCGTCTTACCCTACACCAATGACGACCCCATCGTGGCACAGAAGCTTGTTGATGTTGGCTGCCCAGCCGTCATGCCGTTAGCTGCACCCATTGGGTCAGGGTTGGGTATTCGTAATCCGTATAATTTGAAAATCATTCTTGAAACCATCAAAGTCCCCATTGTCGTCGATGCTGGCGTCGGAACGGCATCAGATGCGGCCTTGGCCATGGAGTACGGGGCAGACGCCGTACTGATGAATACAGCAATTGCCGGCGCAAAGAATCCCATCATGATGGCCGAAGCCATGAAGTTGGGAATTGAGGCGGGAAGATTGGCTTACAAAGCAGGCAGAATCCCCAGAAAACTTTATGCCACCGCAAGCACGACTATCGAAGGGATGCTCTAGAAGGATAATATAAAGTGCAAAAGTATACAAGCAGGGCTTCTTTACTTTGAATTTTTCAATTTAGACTTTTTGTTTTAAATTTCCCTTCCTCCTTGATGACCAAAAAAATTTTACCCCGTTTGTATGTGGTGACCAACCGTCACCAAACGCGTGAACGCTCTCTTCAGGCAGTTCTTCAAGAAACCCTCAGTGCAGGAACAACGTTCGTTCAGCTACGAGAAAAAGATATCCACACCCGGCATCTTCTTGCACTCGCACAAGACCTACTGCCCGTAGTCCACCAACATCATGCGTTCCTCCTCATCAATGACCGGGCGGATATTGCAAAACATATTGGCGCAGATGGCGTTCACTTGCGATCAAACAGTTTGCCAATTCCTCAGGTGCGCCAATTCCTTGGCCCACAAGCGTTAATTGGCAAGTCCACACACACACTACAGGATGTATTAACCGCAGAGCGTGAAAGTGCTGACTTTCTTGTACTTGGCCCAATCTATGATACGCCCTCAAAAAAAACCTACGGTCCCCCCCTCGGATTAGGGGTATTAGAGCAGGCCTGTCAACAATCCACGCTGCCTATTTACGCCATAGGCGGAATCACCCCGGAACGTGTAAGCGATGTGAAACAGGCAGGGGCCTATGGCGTCGCAGTCATTTCAGCAATACTGGAATCCACCAGCATTCCTTCTGCCACTCATCAATTTTTGCAAGCACTTGAAAATTCATAAGTCAAGCTTTTTTGCCCATCAAACAGCATTGACCATATGCTTTGTCGGTTGACCCTTTTGAAAATCGAGTGATAAGATAATTTTACTTCAAACAATTCACATAGATTAAGAAATACGAAATACAGAATATGATTTGACAGTCTTGATATACGCATTACCCAGTGATTGAGATGTTCTCTCCTAAGTCCTGCCGGGAACGTTCATCATAAACGAATAGGTGGAACGACTATGGGGATGGGAAAACAGAATGATCCGAACAGTGAACTAGAAAAACTCCGCAGCGAACTGGAGTCTATGGAGACTGAAATGCATCAGCTCTACGACTCACGTCAGCAACTTCGTCAGTCTCAACAACAAAACGAGCGTCTCGTTTCCACCCTTCAAGAAGCCAAATCCCAGATTGAAGCATTACGGAAGGAAGTAGAAAAACTTACTGCGCCTCCTTCAAGCTACGCCATTTTCTGCAGTCTGAATCAGGACGATACCGCCAACGTGTCAGTCTCTGGCAGAAAAATGCGCGTCAGCATGCACCCAGCACTTACCGGGAAAGAATTGCGAAAAGGACAAGAGGTGATTCTCAACGAAGCTCTCAACATCATCGAAATGCGAGAATTTGATCCGCAGGGCGAAGTCGTCCAATTAAAAATCCAGCTCGATGATCATCGAGCGTTGGTCAAATTACGGCATGATGAAGAGCGTGTCGTTGAAGTGGCTCAACCGTTACAACATGAACCCCTTAGCGTTGGGGATCTCTTGCTCTTCGATCCACGGTCCGGCTACATCACCGAAAAACTTCCTAAATCCGAAATGGAAGAATTAGTACTGGAAGAAGTCCCAGACGCGAACTATGAGCAAATTGGAGGCCTTGAAAAAGAACTCGTGCAAGTGAAAGACGCTGTCGAGCTACCATTTTTACATCCTGACCTCTACGCCGAACACCGACTCTCTCCACCCAAAGGGATCTTGCTATATGGTCCTCCAGGGTGCGGCAAAACCTTGATCGCCAAGGCCGTCGCCAACTCGATTGCTCAAAAGTTAAAACATCTCACAGGAAAAGATATTCGAAGTTACTTCCTGCATGTCAAAGGCCCAGAGTTATTAAATAAATATGTTGGAGAGTCTGAACGTCAAATTCGTGAAGTCTTTGCCAAAGCCAAAGAAAAAGCTTCTAACGGCTATCCAGTCATCGTATTTTTCGATGAAATGGATGCGTTGTTTCGAACACGAGGTACGGGCATTTCTTCAGATATAGAGTCAACTATCGTTCCACAATTTCTTGCGGAAATCGATGGAGTCGAAAGCCTCCGAGATGTCATCGTCATCGGTGCCAGCAATCGACAAGATCTCATTGATCCAGCAGTCTTGCGACCAGGCAGGTTAGACGTCAAAGTGAAAATCCCTCGACCGGACAAACTAGGCGCCAAGGAAATTCTAGGAAAATATCTCACGCCCGATCTTCCCTTCTCTAAAACTGAACTTGATCAACAGCAGAATGACGCTAAAAAACTGGTCGCACATCTTATCGATCTCGCCACTGATGCGCTCTATGCTAAATCGGAGGAAAATCGTTTCCTGGAAGTCACGTATGCAAATAGCGAAAAAGAAACATTTTACTTTAAAGACTTTGCGAGTGGTGCACTCATTGAAGGCGTCGTCTCTCGAGCGAAAAAGATGGCTATCAAACGTGCGATTGCGACAGGCGAAAAAGGCATTATTGCTGATGATCTTCTCAAAGCCATTCGAGAGGAATTTAAAGAACAAGAAGATCTTCCCAATACAACAAACCCCGATGATTGGGCGAGGATAGCCGGCAAAAAAGGTGAAAAAATTATCCACGTTCGGACATTGACTGAAGAACCATCTGAATCACGAGAAATAGAAACCGTCAGCGTCGGACACTATTTCTAGTGTGAGTCTCACTTCCTACCCATCAATTTCAAGCTGACATGGAGGAGCATTGCACCGAATTCTAGGCACGGAAACAGAGTTTGGCATACTTGCCAAGGGGGCTGGACATTCCGATCCCGTCACAGATTCCATTCGACTCATCAGTCACTACCCCACGCTCCCTTCTCCCCAGGGCATCTGGGATTATGAGAATGAAAATCCATTCTTTGATGCTCGAGGCTTTCTCGTTGAGGGAGAACCTGAGCGACCGAATATCCGACATAATCGTCAGCTGAACAAACTTCTCCTGAATGGAGGACGTCTCTACGTCGACGGAGCTCACCCAGAATACTCCACGCCGGAATGTACGCTTCCGCTTGAACTCCTGGCATACGAACGAGCCGGCGAGCGAATGATCAACGTTTGCCTACAGGCTCTCAATTCGACTCAGGAGTCTGATACGTTCTTTATCTACAAAAATAACTCTGATGGAAAAGGCAATAGCTACGGCTATCACGAAAATTATTTGCTTTCGCGTTCAGTACCTTTCGAAAAAATTGCCCGAACGCTCATTCCATTTTTTGTCACGCGTCAAATTTTTACCGGTTCCGGAAAAGTCGGGTCTGAAAACGGCACCGACGCCGTCGATTACCAAATTTCTCAACGTTCAGACTTCTTCGAATGCGTGATGGATCTCAATACGATGGTCAAACGGCCCATCATCAACACACGCGATGAGCCTCATTCCGAGCAAGATGTTTACCGACGATTACATGTCATCGTTGGTGATGCCAACATGGCAGAAATTCCCACCTACCTGAAGATTGGCACGACCGCCATCATTATGGAGATGCTTGACGCAGGATGGGAGTTTCCCAAAATTGTCCTTGAAGATCCAGTTCGAGATATCAAGACCGTTTCACGTGACATAGGCGTCAAGGCGAGCCTGCGATTAACCAATGGCCGGGCCACCTCATCCATCGATATTCAACGCACGTATCTTCAGGCAGCTTATGAGTTTTTTAATACTCGAGACCTTCCGCCAGGAACAAAAGATGTCCTTGTATCTTGGGAACGAATCCTCGACAAACTTGAGCAAGACCCGACACAACTTGGACGAGAGCTGGACTGGGTGGCCAAACAACAGATGATTCAATCATTCATGGATCGCAAGGTCTGTGGCTGGAAAGATCCTCGCATTGCTCTACTCGACCTGCAGTATCACGATATGCGGCCGGATAAAGGCTTGTACTATACTCTTGAACGCGGAAAACGCATTGAACGCTTACTTCAAGATAGCGATATTGAACAGGCCATGGTCGAACCGCCGCTTAATACACGGGCATACTTCCGAGGAACGTGTCTTAAGCAATTCGCAGAAAAGGTGTACGGCGTCAGTTGGACATCCGTCTTGTTGGACCAAGGAAACGATACAATCAAACGAATTCCTCTCATGGATCCTTACCGCGGAACACGCGCCTTAACCAATGACCTCTTAGAGGGCGTCTCAACCGTCGAGCAACTTCTTACGAAACTCTCAGGATAAGCGCCTGAGAGCTAAAGGATCTTCATGAAAACTCACGACCTTGATATCCCTCAATTTCCACATGATCACTGTTCCAGTTTTTTCCAATTTCTTTCAACCCATCGACCAGAACTCACACCAGCTTCACGCTGGGGACAACCGATCCTTCAACAACCCAGCACCTTCGAGTTCAGTGGCACACCCAAACCATCCCCCCTGACGCATGGGACAACCGTTCTCGCGTTCAAATATGATCAGGGAGTCGTGATTGCAGGCGACAGGCGGGCAACGGAAGGGTTTCAGATCGCCGAAAATCGAATGGAAAAAGTGTTTAAAACAGATGATTATTCAGCCATGGCTATTGCAGGAGCGGCGGGACCCTGCGTGGAAATGGCCAAACTGTTCAGCATTGAACTCGAACATTACGAAAAACTTGACGGCGTTCAATTATCCTGCGAGGGCAAAGCCAATAGACTGGGACAAATGGTCAAAGCCAACCTTCCATTAGTCATGCAAGGGCTCGTCGTCATCCCCTTGTTTGTTGGGTACGATATCAAACGAAATCTGGGCCGAATTTTTAAGTATGACATCACTGGAGGCCGATATGAAGAGACGGAATATCATTCAGTGGGATCAGGGGGAAAAGACGCACGACTCATGCTCAAAGAACGATTCAAAAAAAATCTCGACAAACAGGCCGCCATTCGAATTGCTCTTCTTGCCTTAGCCAATGCCGCCGAGGAAGATGTTGGCACGGGTGGACCAGATCCACGTCGACGCATCTACCCTACGATGAAATTCGTCAATACCCAAGGCGTTCAAGACGTTGAAGAGGCCACCCTCTCAACAGTATGGGAAGAACTCTCTCGCACTCGAACCCAGGAGCATTAATTCGTGGCACTCCCCTATTACGTTTCTCCAGAACAAATGATGCAAGACAAGGCGGAGTATGCCAAAAAGGGTATTGCCAAAGGACGCTCCATTATTGCCATTGAATATGAACACGGCTTGTTATTAATCGCCGACAATCCCAGCGCCTCATTATTTAAAATCTCTGAAGTCTATGATACCATCGCCTTTTCTGGAGCTGGGAAATATAGCGAATTTGAAAATCTTCGAAAAGCTGGCATTCAACATGCCGACCTCAAAGGGTTAATGTACAGCCGAGAAGATGTCACAGCTCGATCATTAGCCAACGGATATTCACAGACCCTCGGAACCATTTTCAGCCAAGAACTCAAACCATTCGAAGTTGAACTGCTGTTAGCTCAAGTGGGTGAAGCGCCAGGACGAAACGAACTGTATCGTATTGCGTTCGACGGAAGCATCGCTGACGAACAACGGATGACCGCGATTGGAGGACGCGCCGAAGCTCTCCTGACTTTTCTCCGCAATGAAAGCCCTGAAAACCTCCCAACGTTACAACAAGCCCTAACCCTCTGCAAAAAGGCCTTTGAACAGGTAACAGAACAACACATCACGATTGAAGGATTAGAAGTCGCCATCCTTGATCGCGACAGGCTTGGCAGAAAGTTTCGACGCATTCCTTCGGCTGAAACCCACACACTACTTTCCTGACGTTGAGTCACATGTCACTTGGGATGAGCACCGACCCTTAGGGCCTGGGCACACGCCACCGGGAGAAATACGAACATTCGCAATCAACAAGGCAAGTGACACATGACTCCCTAAAGCGGTTATCGTTCAGTCTCATACCATTCATGCCATAACGAATAGTTATAATTTCAACTAGTAATTATTAGAATTTGCTATAATATTGAAGATTGAGGAGTCACGATGTATGCTGAATTATAGCGAAGCCATTTCATTTCCAATTGAATTATTATAGCGAATAGTAAAATTTCCAGGCGAGCCAACCAGACTCACCCAGCGGAATTTACTACTCCAACAATTGGAAGAACATTGAATCGGCTATAAGACTGCCACAGCGTATGACTAAGCCTCAAATATCGGAAGGTTATACCCACATGGATGCTCTGCAGCAATTGACCTTGTATATCACGTAGTGGATATCTAAATTAGCAAATGGATATTCTACCGATTCGGCATAACTGAAACGGCTATAACCACGGCTTCCATTGCCTTGGGGGTTCTACCATGAAACGCATCTTTGGGCTTGAATGCGAATATGGTCTGACGTTTTCACCAAACGGCCGCGTCTATTTGCCTATTGAAAAAATCCTTGGATATATCTTCGAGGGATTGATTCCCAATAGTTGGCCATCGAATGCTTTCCTCGCAAATGGCGCACGCTTTTATCAGGACACAGGATGTCATCCCGAGTACTCTACGCCAGAATGCGACGATCTGCTTGACCTCGTCATGCACGATAAAGCCGGAGAGCGAGTCCTAGAATCATGTCTCCCGATTGCAGAAGATCGACTACGGGAAGAAGGTCTTTCCGGGAATATCTTCATTTTCAAAAATAACACCGACTCGCTTGGCAATACATATGGATGCCACGAAAATTTCCTCATGCGTCGAGACGTCGACTTTTGGAAAGTCTCGGAACAATTGATTCCGTTCTTCGTCACGCGACAAATCTTTTCAGGAGCAGGGAAAATCCTCAAGGTGTCAGGGAAACCGCAATACTTTATTTCTCAACGTGCCCAACATATTCATGAAAAAACCTCTTCATCGACCACCTCATCACGAAGTATCATCAATACACGAGATGAACCACATGCCGATGCAGAAAAATATCGACGTCTCCACATTATTCTTGGCGACTCGAATATGTCTGAATTCGCCACCTACCTCAAAGTTGGAACCACAGACTTAGTCCTTTCCATGATTGAAGACAAGTTCACCGTGCCAAGCGTTGAGCTTGATGAACCAGTCAAAGCCATTCGCGATATTTCGAAAGACACCACCCTGAAAAAACGAATCAAGCTTGAAGACGGGCGGGAACTCACGGCCCTGGAAATTCAGCGGATGTATTGGGAACGAGCCAGCGAATACCTCGAAACTCAGCCTCATGACAAAATCATGCACGATGTTTTGAGAGAATGGGAACGGGTCCTTGATCGCTTAGAAGATTCCCCCATGCTCCTCGTTCGAGAACTCGATTGGGTAACCAAGAAATTGATCATGGAATCGTATATTGAGAAAAAAGGGTGTGAATGGGATGACCCTCGCCTCGCCATGATGGATCTTCAATATCATGATATCAACCAGCAACGAGGGTTGTATTATCTCTTAGTTGGTCGGGATCATATCCGAAAGGTCGTTTCGGAAGAAGCGATTGAGCGGGCCAAAAATATTCCACCGCAAACGACTCGGGCAAAAGTGAGAGGGGATTTCATTCGCTTCGCGAGAGCCAAAAATCGTTCATACACCGTGGATTGGACGTACTTAAAACTGAATGGCTACTGGGAGGAAACCATACTCTGCATGGATCCCTTTTGCGCATCCAACCGACGAGTGGAAGAACTCCTCACGCAGGTACCACAGACGAGACTCAAGACATGAGTATTTATCGAATTGATCAACCGTTCTCAAAATCCCGACTGCCCGGGAAAATCCTGCTCGTCATCACCTTACTCATTGCCAGCATTTTTCCGCTCAAATTGGTTCCAAGTGCAAAAGAACAACGACCAGGCATTGATGGACAATTGAGTGCCAAACAAGGAGAGGTACTCTGGGTCCACGTGCCGGTCGGGACCCTCAACCCCACAAAGGTCACAGGGACATTTCTTAAGCGAAACATTCCGTTTATTCAAGAATCATCAACAACCTATGTCGGACTCCTGGGAATCGACATGCAGGATAAGCCCAGCCTGCATGAATTAGATATCACGATCACAACAGAGGCTGAGACAAAACATCGAAGCTACACCGTCTTGGTCATGAAAGAAAACTACTCTGTCCAACACTTGAAACTTCCTAAAAAGAAAGTTGACTTGGACGACAAAACACTCATTCGTGTCAAAGCAGAACGAAAAGAAATGATGGCAGCCTTTGTATCTATCAGCCCTCACCCATTTTGGGAAGGCCCGTTCATCGCTCCAGTGAAAGGGCGTATCTCCGGTCGATTTGGCAGTCGACGAGTCATTAATGGACAATCCAAAAACCCTCATAGTGGAGAGGACATCGCCGCGCCGAAAGGCACCAAGGTCGTCGCCATGAATACAGGAACGGTCAGCCTCACCCATGATCATTTTTTCACAGGCAAAGGAGTCATCCTCAATCATGGAGTCGGACTGTACTCCATGTATTTCCATCTCTCAAAAATCTCCGTCAAAGAGGGAGAGGTTGTGAAGAAAGGACAGATCATTGGACAGGTTGGCTCAACTGGACGAGCCACCGGCCCGCATCTTCATTGGGGCGTCCGCCTAAACGGATCACGAATCAATCCTTACGCGCTCATCAATCTTCCCATGAAATCCTAACTACACGCCCATCTCTGAACCTGAACTTCAGGAGACTCAGAGAACAATCGTGATCATTATTGAAAGCAAAACACATGAAACGTCTTTGTGTCTTCTGCGGTTCGACAAAAGGCAGTCAAACAGCCTATGAACAGGCGGCTCGTCAGCTCGCTCAGCTACTCGTTCAACGAGGGATCGGCTTAGTCTACGGTGGCGGCAATATCGGGTTGATGGGCGTCATCGCAGAAACAGTGCTGAAAGAACATGGGGAAGTCATTGGTATCATTCCAGCTGCTCTCGTAGAAAAGGAAATGGCCTTTCAGGAATTGACTGACTTACGCATTGTCCAAACCATGCATGAGCGAAAAGCGCTCATGGAACAACTCTCCGATGGGTTTATTGCACTCCCTGGTGGGTACGGAACATTAGAAGAAATATGCGAGATGGTAACCTGGGCTCAATTGAACATTCATCACAAGCCCTGCGGGCTTTTAAACGTGGAAGGGTTTTACGATTCGTTACTCGCCTTCATGGACCATCAAGTTCAACAGGGCTTTGTGACATTAACCAATCGCACCCTGATCCTTCAAAACCAGGACCCAAAACGATTGTTAGACCAAATGAATGAAAAAGTAAGAATTTCAAAATCCTCCCCAAGAAAACAAGCTATCGTCAAGTAATAAAAATTCCCTCTTCACAAAATACAGCCATCGGCCTACAATCAGTCCATACATTCACAACTATGGACGAGCACACCCCACATATTCGAAAGTTAGAAGCAGGCATTCAACTCGATTTTCACGATCGAATGACCTATGCCGGGTACTTGCATCTCGATCAATTACTCGCCACACAAAAACCGTTAAGCCATCCCCCGCATCACGATGAAATGCTTTTTATCATTCAGCATCAAACATCTGAACTCTGGATGAAACTGATTCTTCATGAACTGCGGGCAGCAATAACCCATATTCAACGAGATCTGTTCAATCCTTGCTTTAAAATCTTGGCGAGAGTCAAGCAAATCCAACGGCAACTCTTTGAACAATGGGCCGTACTCGAGACTTTGACCCCTAATGAATATGGTCAATTTCGTAACGTGTTAGCCAATGCTTCAGGATTTCAATCTATCCAATACCGGTCTATCGAATTTATTCTTGGCAATAAGGATGCTGCCGCTGTCGAAGTCTTTCGACATAATGACCGCCTGTATCAAGAAATGATGCGCGTGCTCAATGCCCCCAGCCTCTACGATGAATTTCTCTGTTCATTATCCAGACAAGGACACCCCATTCCTCAGACATGCATTGAGCGAGACTGGTCTCAACCGCATTCACGTAATGCAGAGCTCACGCAAGTCTTCAAGCAAATCTATGACCATCCGGAAGCGCAATGGGACGCCTATGAAATGTGTGAAAAACTTGTGGATGTCGAAGAAAATTTTCAGCTTTGGCGCTTTCGTCATCTGAAAACCGTGGAGCGTATTATTGGGTTTAAGCGGGGAACCGGGGGTTCTTCAGGCGTGAATTTTCTCAAACAGGCACTCGAGATCACCTTTTTCCCAGAGCTCATCGATGTCCGGACGGAAATTGGAAACGAATAACATTCAGCATGCCCTGGCGGCCCTGGGCTCTGGTCCATTAGAGGAACACACTCTTCTAACTCATATTCACCCCTTGTTTTCAGAGGTATTACGTCGACAGGAGACGTATCTCGCCAACCACTCATTAGGGCGCCCGTTAGACCAGACAAAGACAGACATTCAGCAGGCATTAAACCATTGGTATGCAGATATGGATAATGCCTGGGACGATTGGCTTGCCGAAATTCAACACTTTCGTCACAGTATTGCTCAACTCATCCGCGCACCTTCAACAGACTGTATTGTACCCAAAACCAGTGCAGGCCAAGGATTACGAGCAGTGTTGAATTGTTTTGATCAAAAGTACAACGTCATTACTACGACAGCTGAATTTAGTTCCATTGATCACATCCTCAAAGTTTATGCGCAACGAGATCGGATCGCATTACAACATGTCAAGCCGGACGACCAGGGGATCTATCACGAAGAAGATATGGCCGCTTCCGTGAAGCATGCCAATTCATTAGTCGTCATCTCAATGGTTCTGTTCTCAACAGGTCAGTATTTCACCAATTTAGCGGAAATGATTCGTGAAATGCAGGCACGTGGGGCCATGGTGCTCATCGATCTGTATCATGCAGCTGGAGCGTTACCAGTTAACATTGAACTGCTAGGAGCTGATTTCGCGATTGGCGGATGCTACAAATACTTACGCGGTGGGCCAGGTGCCTGTTGGTTATACATCCATCCACAGCACCTCACCGGTTCATTAACCACTCTTGATACCGGTTGGTTCGCACAACCGAGTCCATTTGAATTCAGACGGCCAGAGGAAGCAAAACTTGCGCAAGGCGGGAATGCCTTCCTTGAATCCACACCAGCCGTTCTTCCGTACTACCAAGCGAAAGCCGGGCTTGCACTCACACTCGGCCTTGGAGTTGAACGTCTCCGTGCGTATTCGCTAAAGCAACAAGCAAGATTGACAGACCTTCTCCACAAACATGGTATACACGTATTGGGGAAACCAGAAACACGAGGGGCTTTCTTGACCATCCGTCATCAATCGGCAAATAGCATTGCGTCAAAGCTGAAGAATGCCAAAATCACCATCGATGCTCGAGAAAACCTTCTTCGCATCTGTCCAGACATACTTAATACGGACCAAGAATTTGTTACAAGTGTTAGTCAATTCGGCACTATTATGGGAAGGAATCAATAGGTCGAATGGAGCAATAAGTTAAACACACCACTTAGTATGACATGAAAATAGGATAAAGCCGTAAGTAATTCGCAACCGAATACCAAGAATGTTTCTTTCAACCGTATTCTTCAAGAAATGAGAAAGTAATGATTAATCCTGTTTTGAGAGACAACGGGAAAACTCCGGATGAGCCACTCAGTGCACATCTAGGACTCTGGCTTCCACCAGACTCTCCGTATGGGAACTTTTCACTAAAGCTGATAGGCTAATCCATCGATTTGACGAAGCGAATCGCCGGCTAATCGACAGTTTCAAATTGTGGAATATGTGTCAAGTGGATTCCATATTTCCAGATAACTCTCTTGAACGTCACAAATATGCGACAGAGCAAGCGATTTACTTAATCAAAAGAGGCGCTGACGATCTAATCGCACTCACTTAGTGTTTGTGGGGTTGGGAGAAGAATCATAACTATCCTAATAAAATAAAGGTTGATTGCATCGGTCATGCGTTAAAACGAAACTTAGATACACGATTACCACTCTGGAACGATCATGTTGACATTCTCCGTTTGCTAAACGATATAGGTAATGCTTTTAAGCATTCATTCATAAATTCGGATACAACATCGATAATGGGGGTCGATGAGCCCTGTATATCAGTGCTAAACTTAGAAAATAACCAACTGGATTCAGAGGTTCAGTTCCACAGTGTTTCGCTAATCAGTGTTGTATTAAAATTTAATAAATTCTATCGTGCGGCGATAGAATCGTTGCCTATCTCAGAAACACACCGCCAGTAAAATGCGTAGTCGCCATGAAAAAGAAGCAGCTTCAAGCTTCTAACTTTGTCTGCCATCTGACCAAATTTACAAAATACAAAAGAGGCAACATCAAATTCTTTTCTATCATAAATATCATTATTTTAATGAAATTCAGGAAAGTGAGTAATTACCAGTTTTAACTTTTGTGAGTATTTTTTATGAGGATCTGCTTTAAGGGGGAGGATTAAATGCAAATGGATATTACAAGTTTGAAACGAATTAAGACATTTATGGAATTTCTTCAACGCACCAAAGAACAAGGCGTCAAACCTTCGTTTGTGAACACTCCCACCGAACACGGCGACAATATTAATGCCATTGCGACGATCGATGGAAAACAAGAAAACATCGGATTGGTCTTTTGGGATGTCAGTTTGCTCCAAAATCACGGATTAGCCGATACCCTAGACGATGAAGAGCTCGCTCTTGGCATGAATATCACCGATGGTTTGGTTGAGGACGCGGAAAAGATCCTGGCATTTGTCGACACCGAACTTGCAAAGATTGATGGGTAGGGATAAATCTGCTCAGAAAAACAAGATCGGACGTTACCTGAGAAAGAGGGTTTTCCTTTGAGTCATACAAAAATCATCACACTTCCTCAGCTCGGAGACGTTCCAATTGTCATCAAGACCAAACGAGACATTTCAGATGAAACCTCCATCGATAAACGGGATGATGAGTCACTTGGGTGGGGATATTGGGATCGAATCTGGCCGTCGGAAGTGGCCCTGTCGATATTCCTTATCAAAAACTTCTTTCCACAAAAATTGAAGGGACAAAAAGTTCTGGAAATTGGTTGCGGTGTGGGCTTAGCCGGCATCGTCGCCGCACAATTAGGTGCATCCATGACATTTTCTGACATGGTTCCCGTCACGCTCGAAGGAGTGAAGGAATCGTGCCACTTAAATGACATCACACACTTCGACACCTGCACCTTGGATTGGTTTGACATCATCAATTTGAATCAGATCTACACTATCGTATTGGGAAGTGAGGTGTTTTATGATGAAAAGAACTTACCAGGAATCTCAAATGTCCTGAGCACTGCGCTCAAACCCGGAGGACAGGGATGGTTTTGTGATCCTAACCGTCTTGGAGTGGGGACGATTGAGTACTACTTCCAAGAAAATTTTAAATTTTCCGTGGAAGAGATTCCTCTTGACTCTGCACTCCGAAAAGCTACGGGCGGACAAAAAAAGATTGGATATGTCTACAGATTATTGAAGAAATCTCGCCAGATTACATGAAACGAGATACCAACATTCTACGGAATCCAAGTTTACGTGCCGTCAATGGACAAAGTTCTTATTCTTACATTTGAGGTACTTCGACTCTACATTTTCCACACAAGGAAGAACACCACTCTTAATTTCAGTTCAGCCCGAAATGGTTAGTATGCCGGCGGGCGCGAGAGTGGAAGGTTCGTCAAGTACTCCTGTGCACGAAGATTATCGAAAGTAAATGGTCCTTTCCCCCATGTGACCAGGCCAACCTTGCCTTCTTTGAACGTGGAATCGGAAAGTGATAACAACATACGGTCGTCAAAGAATACATTGAATAGATCATGGCTCATCATCGGACTTCGCTGAACACGAAGAGCATGCCAATCGCCTTTAACCAGCTTTAATTCTGACTGACCAAACGACGTGGCTTTTCCATCTCGAACGAGAAAGGCTTCTACCGTCTTGGAGGCGGGCGTCACAACCGCTGCATAGAAATTCTTATGATCCTTGGCTCCCAACACAATCCCAGCCTTCCCTGGTCCTATGTCCTTTGTAAGCTTTATACGTACGGATACATCGACATAGGTCACTTCCGTTTCTTCACCCAGAATCACGTCATAACACGAAACATCGGAACAATCCGCATCTTGAACCACAGCTTGTGGTTGAGAAGGCGCTGAAGGCTCATTGGTGACCAACCATGTGCCTTTGGCATCATGATTCTTCACATCGCTCATAAAGCCAGCTGGCGGAGAGCCAGCCTGCTCTTTATCAAAATTCCAATCCTTATAAAGCGGCTGTGTGATTTTAATTTTAGGCTTAGGAAGTTCTTGTGGCCATGCCTCTTGATCTGCAAAAGCCTCAGGAGGGCCTGAAAGACCAAATAATGCAATCGCAGCCCACAACACATACCGAGTCTTCACATCACGAGTGTCAAATTTCGATGATCTACACCAGGATTTCAGGAAAGTCTTTGCCAACACGTACATACAACTCCTTATCTTTCACAAAATATGATGGAATAAATCGCAGAAGGCGATATGGAATATGTCATGATTTTACGAATTTACGTCACACGTTCTCAAGAGCTACCAGTGATTGGACACAAGCCGATGATAGAGTCGCAGATGAAAGC
The DNA here is from genome assembly GCA_021603905.1 of Nitrospirales bacterium. Lineage (GTDB taxonomy): Bacteria > Nitrospirota > Nitrospiria > Nitrospirales > UBA8639 > JAGQKC01. The sequence continues at coordinate 8,248 of BQIU01000030.1, read as the reverse complement.
AAAGAATAGCATTTCTACTTAAATTTACCACAACACGAGGGATTCCAACCGTATTCATCACTTCCTTGATTTGCATAGTGACTGACTCGTTTGATAGCGTAAGATATACTATCAGCGACTTGAAAACGACGTTTCGATTCTACAATCCATCAGCTGTTTCTCGTCTGCTCAAAAAGATGCAGCTACATACTTACGGTTGGACCTCTCGTATCACAATCCGAACGGTCTGGCTCATCAATTGCCTCCTATTCTCTTCATTGCTGGGGCAGAGCTATATCGCGATCGCCAAATCTCCCCTGACTGCACTCATCGACCCCGAACCCGTAGAGACCCTCACACTGAACGAAGCGGTACTACGAGCACTTGAAAGTAATCTGGATATTACCATTGGTCGTCAAGCACGAGATGTTCGGCTGACCGATATTATGCTGCAACAAGCACAATTCGACCCTACGGTCGAACTCTCCAGCCGATACGATCGAACCATTACTCCTCTCAATCGGCCCATATTCGGATTCGATAACATGGTGACTGGCTCAGACCCAGATAGCTTTGACCAAAACGATATAAGCATGAGGCTTGGCCTCACCCAAAAACTGTATTCGGGAGGAATGTTCGATTTGGCATTTGATTCGAACAGAAACTCCGTCGCAGGACAAACGTTTTTTTTGTTCAATCCAGCGTATACCAATACCCTTTCGTTAAATCTCAGCCAACCGTTGCTACGTGATTTTGGAGCGGATATTAACAAAACACAAATTAGCATTGCCCGAAATGCCGCGACAACCGAACACCATGTTTTTGTCGACCAGGTGTTAACCGTGATCAAAGATGTCGAACAAACGTATTGGGAACTGGTCTTTACTCGAAAAAATGAAAAAGTTGCCAAAGCCACGCTCAAGGCGGCCCAAGAGTTATTAGCCACCAACCGCGCGAAAGTACGAGCAGGAGTCATGGCTGAAATCGAAGTGTTGCAAGCACAAGCCGGCGTGGCCAGCCGTGTGGAACAAGTCCTCGTGGCCCAGAAAGCCGTGCGCGATCAAGAAGATCAACTGCGGCGACTCTTCAGTCCTTCTGAAGAAGACCTTCGACAAGACATTGTCGTACTGGCAACTGATACCCCGATACAAAAAGCGAACACAAGTACCTTAAGGCAAGATATTGAAACTGCACTTAAGAATCGACCAGAAGTCCTACAAGCTCAAAAAAATATTGAAACGGGAACACTCAACACGACCTTAGCAAAAAATCAGCTGCTTCCCAGCCTGTCACTCGAAGGGGGAGTGGGCCTGAGTGGGTTAGGAAAGACTCCTCAAGATTCACTTGACCGGACATCCAGTTCAGACTTTTACAATATTGGTGGTGGCCTCATCTTGAGCTACCCCCTTGGTAATCGTGCAGCGCAAAGCCAATACAATCGAAGAGTCCTGGAAGCCAATCAGGCCAAGGCATTGCTCCAACGTGTTCGTCACCAAGTCATCATCGATACGAAGGAGGCGGTTCGCCGAGTCAAAACTGACTTCAAGCGTATCCGCACCACTCAAACTGCCCGGCAACTGGCTGAAAAACAACTGAAGGCTGAACAGGAACGATTTCAGCTAGGCTTGAGTACGACCCGTATTGTCCTTGAGTTTCAAGGCGACCTTGCCGTCGCACGGGGCAATGAACAACGAGCCATTGTCGACTATAATCAATCATTGGCCAATCTTCGCCGAATGACGGCGACGGCACTAGATGAATATCAAATCGTCCTCCAATAGACACTTGTCATGCAAACTTAAAAGGGTACAATGTAATACGTTTCATCTGTCCGGGATATCTGTTCACTGGCAAATTTGTTTGAATGTGAATCTGTCTCATATTCCTCTCATAACTGCAATCCTCCATTCCCTCAAGTCATTCAGGCTTGGTACTATAGAGTACCGGTGACCAACAGCTTTCTGTCGACCACCTTCTTAAGCGCTCAGGAACCTGAGTACCGCGGAAACCTAATATGATGAAGCGATGGACCATCGTCTTTTCCCTACTTATCGCCTTCGGTGTTGGCGCACTTGTCTGGGTATTTTCTCCACTATCTGGAACCGCTGATACCTCCCCGAATACACCAAACCTTGTCACCGTGACCAGGGGGTCCATTGAGACGCGAGTTTCGGAAACCGGCACACTCCAACCCTCAAAAACCGTTGAAATTAAATCACAGTTTTCAGGTGAAGTGGCACAACTGTTGGTGACAGCCGGACAACGTGTTGAAGTCGGGCAACTGCTGGCGGTTATCATTCAAGAGCCTCGAGAGGCTCGACAAGTCGCCCAACTTCGAGCTGCGATTCAGGAAGAACGAATCAATGCGGACAAAGCAAACCGTGAACTTGTTCGCATGCAGTCACTCTTCGAGAAGGGGTTTATCCCAAGAAAAGAGTTAGAATCGGCTGAACAAGAGCACCGTCGAACCCTGGTTCGTTTAGAGTTAGCCGAACGACAATTACTCCTTGCACTGGGCAGCAATCAAGTGCTGTACCAAAGGTATCTCACCAAACAGCTATCTCCTAATCGTCCGGAAGAATTTCAACTCAAATCACCATCCTCCGGGACGATTTTAGAAGTTCTGGTGCAACCTGGAGAAATCATTACGTCCGGGACGGCCACATTTGGGGGCGGCACAGTCCTTATGCGCGTATCCGACTTACGTCAAATGGTCGTAAAATCAAAAATCAATGAAGTCAGTATTGCCCGAGTCAAAGTTGGTCAACGCGTAGATATTCGTCTTGATGCCTTATTACGACAACAGTTTCAAGGAACGGTCACGAACATTTCGACCCAGGGACTTCAAGAAAACAATATTGTCACCTATGAAGTGACCATCGCCATTGAAAATCCCACGTCAGACCTCCGCCCGATGTTGACAGCCAATGTTGATATTGTCACCGACTCTCTTGACGATGTCCTGACCATCCCCCTCGAAACACTTCAGGCCGACCGAGGTGATGACATTGTCGAAGTCATACACAACGGCACACCCACAAAGCGTAAGGTCCGAGTCGCCTTTCGAACAGAGTCTCAAGCAGTCATCACAGAAGGGCTTACTGAAGGCGATGAGGTTGTCATTCCGTCCTTCAACAAACCGGAATCCTCACAACGGTAAGTCCATGACACAGGCTACTCCTCTTATCGAATTAGAACAGGTGAGTAAGGTCTATCAAGCTGGAGAGATTGAAGTACGTGCGCTGGTCAATGTCAGCTTTTCTATTCAGCGTGGGGAGTTTGTCGCGATTATCGGACAATCTGGAAGTGGGAAAACGACCTTACTTGATATATTAGGATGCTTAAATCGTCCGACTGATGGAGAATATCGACTCGACGGTGATGTCATTCATTCATTACCCGAGCATGAACTGACAAGGATTAGAAATCGAAAAATTGGATTTATCTTTCAGACCTTTCATCTTCTTCCTCGAAAAACCGCTGTAGAAAATGTGCAATTGCCGCTGCTGTATGCGGGATTTTCTGAAGACAAACAACGGCATCGCGCACTCGAATTGCTCACGAAAGTTGGACTGGACAATCGGACACATCACTACACGAATCAATTGTCAGGAGGACAACAACAGCGAGTGGCGATTGCACGAGCCTTAGTCAATCGACCCGATATTATCCTAGCGGACGAACCAACTGGAAATTTAGACAGCCAATCCGGGCACGATGTCCTCACGATGTTTCACCAACTCCACCAACAGGGGCAAACAATTATTCTGATCACACACGACCGGGACATCGCCTCGCAAGCTCAGCGTCGTATCAGTTTGGCCGATGGCGAAATCGTGGCCGACGACGGCGTATCTACTCCAAGGCCAGTGGTAGTCTAATCCCCATAGCCTATGATCTTATACTCAATCATACTTGATGCCTTGAGAAATTTATCGGCTAACCTACTTCGTTCAGCTCTGACGATGCTGGGCGTCATCATTGGAGTCGCCTCTGTGATCACCATGATTGCCATTGTCGAAGGCGGGCAAATCTGGCTCGTCAGCTCCATTGAGCGTCTCGGGACCAACTTACTGTTTGTCTGGAAAAAATCCTTGACTGTCGAAGAGCAGCGTCTTTTTAATGGCCGGTCTACTGGATTGGATTATGATGACTCCCTTGCCATTCGTCAAAAATTTCCACATCTTCACGTCATCCCTCGTGTCGAACTTGAACAAGAAGTCAAAGCGGGAGAACGCCACTTTAGCGGAGACATCACCGGAACAACGCCGGAATATTCAGAAGCACGAAACTTTCATGTCGCACAAGGACGTTTCCTGCTCACAAACGATATAGAAGAATGGAAACGAGTCGTTGTCTTAGGAAAGGAAATTGCGGAACGCCTCTTTGGGAGTGAAACGGCAGTGGGAAAAGAAGTCAACATCGGCAACCAACGTTTGACCGTAGTCGGCGTCATGCAACCCAAAGGCATCGTGTATGGATCAAATTATGATGAAATGATCTTTATCCCCGTGACCACAGCGATACGGCGCTTTCAAGGAACAGATGAATTACAATCAATGGTCATTCACGTTCCTAAACGAGACATGATGGATCAAACGATGAAACGACTCCATGCATTTCTCATTCAACAACACGATGGAGTCGACGACATTCGTGTCCGCAATCAAGGCGACTTTCTAAACGCCGTGGATCGCACCATCTGGACGTTTCGTATCGTTCTCGGCGGCATTGCCGTCGTGGCTCTTGTTGTGGGCGGCATTGGTATTATGAATATTATGTTGGTGACGGTGACGGAGCGAACACGAGAGATTGGACTCCGAAAAGCGATAGGAGCCAGGCGTCAAGATATACTCCTTCAATTTCTTATTGAATCTGTGACGATTAGCGTCGTCGGTGGACTCATTGGCGTGCTCATGGGTATTGTTTTCGCGTATGGGTTTGGAGACTTTGTGGCCCAAGCCATGCCCGGAGGAGGAGATTGGGGGGCCGTGATTCACCCGTCGGCCATTGCGATTGCATTTTCATTTGCCGTGATCGTCGGTGTCTTCTTCGGACTCTACCCCGCCATCAAAGCCTCAAAGCTGGACCCCGCCGAAGCGCTCCGCTATCAATAAAAGAGAATGGCCACTGGCTACAACTAATCAGCATGTCTTCCGACTAACCATGCACTCGAATGCGGATTGAACCAGAACAATGGCCGAGCCTTGCCTTAGTATCGGTTGCCGGTACCATCATTTTTTATCTTCTTCCTCACTCATATCAAGAATATACGATTGTCCAGTTTATGCCGCAAATATTGGCATATTTGGGATTAGGAATGTGGACCGCGACAAACGACAACGTGAGCATTCGATTAGGAATACAATCCACCCACATGTGGGTCGGCTTGCGGTGGGGATGTATGGTTGGACTTCTCTTAGGCATAGGCAATTCATGTATCATCCTCTACATCGTTCCGATTTTAGGAAAGGACATCACCTTTCTTGCACAAACGCCCCATGCACAAGTTCCAACCCTATTAATGATTCCATGGACCATTACGGTCATAGCCATTGCCGTCGAATTTAACTTCAGAGGATTCCTGCTTGGACGTCTTATCTCACTCATCGCGCACATTCAATACCTCACTCCTTCTTACGACAAATACCCAAAACACCTCAATCACATCATTGCCATTCTTCTCTCCGCCCTGGTTTTTACATTTGACCCCTTTATGGTTTCCACCTTTCAACACCTACATTGGATTGCACTATGGGATGGCATCATTTGGGGTTGGATGTGGGTTCGATTAAAAAACCTCTATGCGGTGATGGCTGCGCACGCGATAGAAGTCATGGTGTTGTACCTCTGGATCAAAACCGCACTCACCTGACTCGTCGTCTGTATCTCGTATCTCGGAAAAGATAGCAGGGGCTGACACATTAAGGTCGAACATTGTAAGGTAAATGGCTTCTTCTGAGGCGATTCATGTTTCGAAACGAAAAGGAATGAATATTCATGCCCGACATTGTAAAACCGAGCGTCCAAGCCTTCTTGGTCTGTGACACGATCATCATTGATAGTTTGACAGGCAAAAAAAGTATCATCGGCGCCTTTACCCATTTGTGGGCTAAAACGTTTCCTTGCCAACACCCGCAAATGGGCGTGTATTTCTGTCTCAACGACGCGGAGGGAACGTATCAATTTGAAATTGAACTCATCTATCTCGATAAAAACCAAACCGTGGGGAAGGGAGCTCTTTCGCCTATCGAAATCAAGAGTCGACTCGAAACTCATGACTTTGGACTGAACATCTCGACCATTGTTTTTCCCGGACCCGGCCGGTATGAATTTCGTCTCCATGCTAATGGGCAATTCATCACCCAAAAAGACTTTCATGTCATTCAGCAGGAATCCTCACCTAAACCACCAGAGCCATAACGTTGGAAAAAGCATAACTCAAATGGTCAACGCATCTCTTCCTTCACTGCCTTTTTCGCAATACTATCGATGAAATGAGGATAAATGATTCTCACAAGTCGACCCCAATAGCCTCGCCAGGAAGTAATCAGCAACCGCTGACGTTTTACCATGGCCTTCTTGATCATCTCTGCGCAGGACTCTGCCGTTAAATACGTATGTTGATTGGCCGGGCTTTCGTCAAGCTGGTTCCCATGTGCATCAAACGATCGCTCATGAATTTTTGACACCACGAAATCCGGTGCGATGATCGTAACCGAAACACCTACATCCTCCAATTCTATTCTCAATGATTCAAAGAACCCCATCATGGCATGCTTGCTCGCACAATACCCTGTTCGTGAGGGAACACCCGTCAGACCAGCTACACTCGTCACCGCCACCACACGCCCCTTTGACTGCTTAAGATAGGGCAGCGCATATTTTGTACAATAGACACTACTCAAATAATTCACTTTCATAACATGGTCGAACATCGAGAGATCTGAAATCTCTTCCAACGTAGCCCGCATCGATATTCCAGCATTATTCACAAGAACATCCAGAGCACCAAATGTCTCAATTGTTTGCTGAACAAGCCGTTGACATGCCTGCTTGTCTGAAACATCAGTGGGCACGACACATGTAGCGGCTCCGACCTGCTCGCACGAAGCGGCTAAGTCTGAGAGTCGTTGCTCATTCCTTGCGGCAAGAACAAGCTTTGGCTGTTGTGGCGCTAACGCAAGAGCTAGGGCTCGTCCAATACCTTCGGAGGCTCCTGTAATGATGATGACTTTTTTAGAAAAAATGGACATATATACCTTATGGGCTTCGAGTGATCTCAAGCCAGGTTAAGCCAAACGCTCTACTTTTGGAGTCTTTGTTTGTACGATGTTTTTATTAAGGATGCAAGAGCATTGCATCCTCAGACTACTGAGAGGTCAAAACATTTTAATTTCGAGCAATTTTATATATTGACAGGCTATCAAGATAAGCGTAGCATTAATAATGTTTCCACGGCTTGCGGATGAGTCGCAGGAAATATCAAGCAATTGCGATTCAAGCACAAGCCCCTACATGAAAAGGAGGTCTCTCATGGATGACGCTACGCCGCCTGGCCACCTAGCCCCGTCTGTGGTAATGATTGCCTTCCAACCACAACGGTCTTTATCGTTTTTGCCAAGTTGATGTTCCCATTCTGATCAAGAGATGGTGCTCTAAAGCACACTGTTCATATTTCTGACATTCACAGCTCTTCTCAGGCAGAGGATGTGAAAAGGATGATGGAAATAGAGTACCTCACCAAGAGGACTCGATTTGATAGCAGAAACAACTGGCCATGATGTAAATGAAAAGGCCTTGTTCGACCTCAGATGGGACGATACATATCGAAGGCACAAGAAAGACTGCACAATGTGTGCGAAATATGGGCTTCCATCATCTTCGGGTGATGGGAGCCTGTTTTTTTGAGTATAGACATTCCCGTCATCATGATTATTCATCTCTACTCTCATCTATATTAAGACCACAGCTCCCTCATATCGTTCATGCTTTCGCCTTAAAGCGAAACGGTAACACGAATCTTTTCGACGCGAGGCGGATTCTATATGAATCAAGAAACCATCTCATCATGTTCGACCTTCACACTTCAGCTACCCGATTGGCTACTCGGATACCTGATCAACACCCCTGCATATATCAGCACCATTGATCAAAAAATGGATTTTGTCACGGAGCTGGCTCGTCTGAATGTGAAGAATCGTACTGGAGGTCCCTTTGGTGCCGCAGTCTTTGATTCCAGCACAAACCGTTTAGTCGCTCCCGGGGT